>JAEXBC010000027.1 GCA_023457875.1 Bacillota bacterium
GATATATATAGTAATTAAATAAAAGAAGTAGTGTCAAACTTGACACTACCGTAGAGTCTGCGGGGGATAGGAAAATGAAAAGTAAATTTGATGTTAATATTTTAGAGTTAAGAAGCATCTCTGGAAAATTTAATGATTTCATTGAGACCTTATCAGCTTATAAGGACCAGATTCAGAAAGTTGAAAAGTATTTAAATAGACCGGGATTAGAAGAATTTATTGTAAGGCTTAGAAAAGTCGAAGAAGAACAAGGAAAGCATGTGAGTGATATGGTGATTTATAAAAAATCACTGGTTGATATCGCTGATTTTTATCAAAAGACAGAGCAGAAATTGATGGGTGAATCAGGGGAAAAAGATAGTGAAGTGACTACAAAAGAAGATGAAAAAGAGCAAACGTGGTATGAGAAGTTTTTTGAAGGTCTAGGTGATAGTATCAAGCAAGATCTTCTCTCAAGTATGCTTGAATCAGGTGGTAACACGCTTGTAAGACTTGCGGGAGCCATTAATGCTTGGACTGCGCTTGCGAGTTCCCCAGGTGAACATGGCTTTATCATAGTAGATCCTGATGTTATAGGGACGACTTCTAAGATGGCGAAATTAGGGACTTGTTTCAGCAAATATGGAGTACCTATCATTGGAGGAATTATTGATTTAGCAGGTCAAATTAGCTCAGGGGAAGGAACAGGGCACGCAGTTACAAAAGCAGCTATACATACAGCAGTTGGGATTGGTGTCGGTGTAGCTGTAAACGCAGCAACAGGCGCAGCATTGGGTGCAGCATTTGGATCGGTAGTACCAGTAGCAGGAACAGTAGTAGGTGCAGTAGTTGGTTTTGCAGCAGGGTGTGTTATTACATTTGTAGCTAATGAAGGTATTGATTATGTGTACGATAATTACCTTAAAGAACCAATTAACACAGCTTGTGAAGCAATCAAGGATACGGCATGCAAGGTAGTTAGTAAGATTGGAGAGGGCATAGATAATGTAGGAGACGCTGTGAGTGGTTTCTTTGGTGGTATAGGTTCAACAATATTTGGATAATAGAACAATATGGAGGAAGTCCATGATACAAAAGCAATATATTTATATCGGTTTTAATGCAGAAGGGCAGAAAGTTTTTTGGGATAGTAAGAAAAAACAAATGCTTGAAGGAAATTCAAATGTCATGTATAAACATCAGAATAAAACACAGATGCTTATTATTTGTTTGATTGGCTGCCTTTTATTTTTGGGAACCTATATGCTGGATATTGAGCACATAGGAGCTGAAATATGCCTAGTGATTAGTGGGGTAGAGGGGATTGTATTTGCTATTGCATCAGTACGTTACACAAGTAAGATTAATGCACTTTTTTTTGAAAGTGCCAAGCCTTATGAAGTTAAGAACAAGGAAGAATGGGTATGTATGCTGAAGAGTGGAAGAAAGATGGTATGGAGCTTTATTGAAGTAAGGTTAATCATGCTCTTTTGTGCAGTGGCAGTGGCTTTTTTGGTAAAGGGCTATGCAGAGCCCTTTTTGTTGATTTTTAATATATTTATATGGTGGGGGCTTACATACTTTTTCATAAATGTCAGTGTTATTAAAACGGCAGCAACGCTTAAATATTTAAAAGTAAAATAAGAATTTCTATAACACTATGAAACGTAAGCGTATTTGAGACTTATGTTTTATAGTAAATTTACGGTAGAAGATAATTTTTTTTGTGCGTACTATATGAGATGAAAAATAACCTTTACAACAGGTAAAATCGAACAATAGTATAAAAAAAATAAAAAACATTTGATTTTGTAATTTACTTTATAATTATGAAATGTTATTATTTAAGGAGTTGATAATAGAAATAGTATAGGTGTTAGGAGATAGGAATATGGGTGGAATATTTGGTGCAGCGTTAAAAAGTAACTGTACATTGGATTTGTTTTTTGGAACAGATTATCATTCACACTTAGGGACGAGGCGAGGGGGAATGGCTGTTTATGGTAAAGAAGGTTTTCAACGTTCGATTCATAACATTCAAAACTCGCCTTTTCGTACTAAATTTGAAAGAGATGTCGATGAATTGCAGGGGAATTTAGGGATTGGCTGTATTTCTGATACAGAACCACAACCTTTACTTGTAAAATCTCATTTAGGCAGTTTTGCGATTACCACAGTAGGTAAAATTAACAATGTAGATGAACTTGTTAAGAAGATTTTTGCGCATGGAACGGCTCATTTCTTAGAAATGAGTGGAGGCAATATTAATGCCACAGAATTAGTAGCTGCTCTTATTAATCAAAAGGATTCTCTAGTAGAGGGAATAGAGTATGTACAAGAGACTATACAGGGCTCGATGACGCTCATTATTATGACAAAAGACGGGCTTTATGCAGCAAGAGATCGTTATGGACGTACGCCGCTTTCCATAGGACAAAAAGAGGAGGGGTATTGTGTAGCCTTTGAGAGCTTCGCTTATGTTAATTTAGGTTATAAAAGGGTTTATGAGTTAGGCCCATCAGAAATTGTCTATATTACGCCAGAGAGTTATGAGACCCTTAGTCCAGCAAGAAAGGAAATGAAAATCTGTACTTTCTTATGGATTTATTATGGCTACCCCACTTCAACTTATGAAGGAATTAATGTGGAGCAGATGCGTTATAAATGTGGAGAGATGCTAGCTAAGCGGGATCACATTAAACCTGATTTAGTAGCAGGTGTTCCTGATTCTGGAACAGCTCATGCTATAGGCTATGCCAATGCATCAGGGATACCTTTTGCTAGACCTTTTATTAAGTATACGCCTACCTGGGCGCGTTCTTTTATGCCCACTAATCAAAATCAGAGAAATTTAACAGCTAAAATGAAGCTTATACCTGTTAATAATTTGATACAAGATAAGTGTCTTCTTCTTATTGATGATTCCATTGTAAGGGGAACACAAATGCGTGAAACCACAGAGTTTTTATATGAAAGTGGTGCAAAGGAAGTACATATTCGTCCAGCATGTCCGCCTTTACTTTATGGCTGTAAGTATTTGAATTTTTCGCGTTCTAACTCGGAGCTTGATTTGATTACAAGACGTATTATATTAGAACGTGAAGGAGACCAAGCTGAAAGTAAACTAGAGGATTATGCGAATCCAGAAAGTAGTAATTATAAGGAGATGGGAGAAGAAATTTGTAAGCAGCTTAAGTTTACTTCGCTCAAATTTCACCGCTTAGATGATATGATGGAATCCGTCGGCATAGAACCTTGTAAGCTTTGTACATATTGTTGGAATGGAAAAGAATAAGAGATAACAAAGAATAGAATGATTTGAAAAAGGTCTTGGAAATTTAATTTCTAAAGACCTTATTTTTGTGTGCAATCATTTAAATAGAGCTGATGTTTGGTAGTGAATAAAGTATTTGAAAAAGAGAATATTATTTTTATAGCTAGGAAAAAAATATTTATATTTATCAGAATATATGATTTAATAGAAATGCACGGATAATAGGAATATAAGAGGGGAATTATGAAAAAAAATATAGGAGAAACAAAAAGAAAAAATATGAGAAAAAATAGAGTGTTATTTATTTTATTATTACTAGTATTTGGGGTTCAGGTTAATTATCAAGCATCAGAAATAGAGCCGGCAACGATTATCACAGTTCCGTTAGATAGCAGACCTGTAAGTGTTGAATATCTTCAAGATTTGATCTATTTAGGGGAGGATGAATTTATTTCATCTGATAAATCTAATCTTGATTTATTTACAGAAGGGACATTAGGGATTAATAAGTTTGCAAGCAGCAAAAGTATTAGAACTAATTTAAAAAATATGGTTAGTAGTCATAATAAAGAAAACGCAACAGTTATTATTAATACCTCCAGCTATATAACAGGTGGATTAGTTGGAAGCCGATGTTATAACAACTATCAAGGATATAGAGATGCACTAAATGATTTAAGAGAATTAACTACAGCCTATAAAGCGCCTTACTATTATGTTAATGCCACCATGCCAAGAACGTTGCCGATAGATAGAAATAACAAATTTTGGCCAAATGACACAAGCGTGAAGGGATTAGCATACTTCTACTTACAAGATAACGAGGAAGCTGAAAATAAGACGTTTATTGAAAATCAATTTGCTATAGAGACACCAATGCAATTACTGATGGAATGGTCCTACGTTCAAAGCAAGGCTAAAGAACATGGATTTGATAACTTGACAAAATGGGAAAGTGATTTTCTGGAGTACTTTAATAATACATACATTTCTGATCAAGAATATGCTAGGTATGCCTATGAGTATGAAATGGTGTATAAAAATGCAACTGAAATCATTAAGAGTTTAATGAGTATGAATAAACAAGGTTATATAGATGAATTGGTTATTTCAGTTGATGATTTTCAGCTGCCACGCTTTATTGCATATATCAATAAGACAAGTAGCGATACAAGTTGGATTCATCACGAAAATGGCAATCCCATTAAGTATAGTTTTGCAAGGTATTACCTTGAAATAGACAGTAATAGTGTCTACAGCTATCACCAAAGTTTAGGTACCAAGGAAAATTTTAATAAATCCTTACATGCTTTAGCTTCAGATATCAACTATCTGTATGGCACAGATGAGGTCCCACAGGTTATTTATGCCAGAGATTTAGTTAGAAGAACGAAACTTACGACCTTTTTTATGCCCATCAATTATGAGTATAATCTATATCCTGCTTTATCAAGAAATAATATAGGGCCTTATGACAGCATTACAACACAAGAGCTATTTGATAACACAATGAATTTTGTTTCACGCACCTATGATAAGAATATTAGGCGAACAAAAAGACCTTTTAAACTATATGTGAATCAATATCTTCAAGGTAAGGTGAATCTCAATAAAAGTAATACAGATAAGCTCATAAAGAATATGTTTTATGACTATGATCATGGTTCTAATATTGGCCTTATTGAGCTTTACTCATTTGAAATGCTTGATCATGAAAATAATGAACTATTTCAAAGTTTATCAAATAGGGCATATTTAGCATCACTAGGGTTACAAGAGCACTCCGTTATGCAACTTGGATGCTATAGCTCATGGAATACGGTAAGCAATGCAGTAGGACTTGGTGTAGCACATGCTCAAGTATTTGGTATTATGGAAGAGTTAACAACTAATGAAAAGCAGATAGCTATTAGGCATTCTAAAATATTAGCACGACATTTACTTGAAGACGGGGTTTATGCCGTGAAGCTCAAGTCGAAGTTCTCAAATACCAAGTATGATGTATCAAGTAATTCGAGTATGCTTGTTGAAAATACTTTATTAAAGGAACTAAATGATAGCAATGTATTAAGTAACTTTTTAAATACGGATATTCGTGTAGGGAATGAAAGCGTTCGAATCAAAAACTATAACCTTGCTAAGGCTGGATTTCCATGGCTTAGGGCTTATGAATGCTATATAGATATAGCGTTAGAGGCGCAATAAGCACGGCAAGGAGAAAAAGGTAGCATTAAAAAGTATAATGCACCTAAGGATATGGATAAGGTGGATAAACAAGATAAGCTCCCCTTATGGTAACAGTTTGGCGATTTAAACTGTTTGCCATAAGGGGAGCTTATTAAATTATAATGATTATGCCTTAGTGTATTATACGGATATTACACAAATCATTGATAGTTGGATACATAATATTATTACTTTACTCATATGGGCAACTTTTTTTTCAGCAGTTTTAAGCGTCTGCCTATTTATTCTTATTGAGCATTTGTTTGGACCTTTGGAGAAGATATCAATCGTTTCAAGAAAGATTGCAGCAGGGGACTATGAAGAGAAGATTGATATGAAAGGTGAGGTAGAGGATAATGGTAAGGGAATGACCAAAGAGCAAGTCGCTCATGTGACAGATGCATTTTATAGAGTGGACAAATCAAGAAGCAGTCTATAGATTAATGGTTGAATTAGAAGAGGAGGCGCTTGATAAAAAGGACTTTTTAGAAGTTTATGAGGCTAATGTAATCAATCCTCAGATTTTTTACCTCGTTTATGAGAAAAGAGGAAGCGTGCTGGGCTTTATAAGTGTACATACACAAAAATTATTACATCATGTAGCCACTATAAGTTTTGCTATGAGCTATTGGAGTAATGAAAGATTTTTGAAGTAAATAGGAAGGAATTAGCTTATTGTCCCCTTACTTATAAAAGTAGCATTTAAGATAAGGAGCATAGTAGCTCATGGGTAAAACTCATGGAGCTGTATATTAATAAGAAAGTGATTGTATTGGAAAAATAGAAAATAAAAGGAGGAAGTATATGAGCTTGTTAGGAAATATTATTTGGTTTATATTTGGAGGGTGTATTTTAGGTATAAGTTGGTTATTAGCAGGTTTACTATGGTGTATTACTATAGTAGGAATTCCTGTAGGTGCTCAATGCTTTAAATTAGCAGGCTTAGCCTTCTGGCCCTTTGGTAAAGAAGTGTCTTATGGTGGTGGCGTAGGTTCCTTGCTACTGAATATCTTATGGATTATCTTTGGGGGAATTCCATTAGCCATAGAGGCGGCTTTTATTGGACTTGTTTTTTGCATCACTGTAATAGGCGTTCCATTTGGACTTCAATGCTTTAAAATTGCAAAATTAGCGCTTATGCCTTTTGGGGCTAAAGTAAGTTAAAACAGGAAGGTTGACTAATGAACTTGAAATACGCTCTGTTATTTACATAGCGTATTCAGAAGAAGTGTCCAATAGAGACACTTCTTTTTGAAAAATAACTTTAGATGACATCAGAAAATTGTTTTTAAAAATAAATAATTTTCGGATATTTAGACTG
>JAEXBC010000028.1 GCA_023457875.1 Bacillota bacterium
CTAATGAGTACTGCAAATATACGCTAAATATTGTAAATATCAAAACGAATAACATACTTTAACTGTTTATCTATTGCTTATTTGTTTTTAGTATATATATTTGTGGCGGTATTAATTTAAAAAATAAAGCTATGAAAGTAGAATTAATTCAAAAAGAAGAGATTAAGTACCCTTGTTTGATGCAGTTTAAAGACGAAGAGGAAACATTTATTGTTTTTTTTATTTCTGAATCAGTGGGATTTGTTGTTGGTGAGTGTAAAAGTTACGGCAATGGGTTTTATGCCAGTTGTTGGAAAATGAGTGATTTCGTACCATACGAAGGTAAGGTAGTTTTAGAGAATGATTAGTCTATGCCAAACAATAAAATCATAGTAATATTAGGAAAGTGCTGCGCAGGTAAGGACACACTTGCTAGATTCATGGCTGATAATCTAGGATTTAACTTTGTCGTGTCTACAACGTCACGTCCTATGCGTGATGGTGAATCAGAAGGGAATCCATACCACTTTATTTCAGATGAAGAATTTCAGCGTAAAATAGCAAATGGTGACTTCATAGAATATCGTGAATATAAAAGAGATAATGGAAGTTGGCATTACGGAGTAGAAAAAACGGCTATAGCTGATAATGAATCCTATGTAGCTGTTTTAGATATGGTTGGGTTACGTGAGTTCAAAAGTCAATTTGGCAATAGGGTTTTTAGTATATATCTATTAGTTGATTACGATGAAAGAATGCGTAGGTGTATTGCAAGAGGAGACTTCAATGAAGAGGAATGGAAGCTTCGTATAATATCTGATGAAATGTTTGACAATGTATCATGTAGTGAATTTGATTATATAAAAATATAAAAAATGGAACGTAAATTAACTATTGCGGTAGATTTGGATTCTACATTAAACAATCTTAATCACGTATGGATTGTGAGGTACAATCAAATGTATAACGACACATTAGATTGTTTTAGTGAGTGGAACGTACTTAATTGCGTGAAACCTGAATGCGGAAACAAGATATTTGATATACTTCTGTCTAAAGACTTCTTTTCCAATTTAGGAATGCAATCTGGAGCTGATACCGTAATGGAAAGATTGTGTAAGGAGCACGATGTTTATATTGTAACCGCATATACGGTAACTACATGTGTTGATAAGGTAAAATGGATTAGAAAGTATTTACCGTTCTTTGATATAAAAAATGTTGTATTCTGCAATGACAAGAATTTGATTAATGCAGATGTTCTTATTGACGATGCACCACATAATCTAGAATCATTCCCTAATACAACCATATGTTTTGACATGCCTCACAACAAAGAAGCTAAAAGCGACTATAGAGCGTTTAGTTGGAGTGATATAAATACGATATTTGATAACATAAAATAAGAAAGGAGTATCTATGTAGAAAAAATCTATGGTAAAAAAGGTGAGTAGAAGCACCTAAATAATACTTATGGAACAAATGTAAAAGGCAACCGTTATTTGGCTGCCTTTTTACGTTTCTTTTCTCTCGGAGGCGGAAAGCTAAATTTAAGCTCTATACCATGAAAGTAATACAATAGCTTCTTCTTTATACGTACCGCCTCGTCAACATTCCATTTGCTCCCTTTATGTTCTTCTGCTATAAATTCACCGTCTTTATCGTAATAGGTAAAGTCACAAGTGTATTGCATCGGTCTCTCAACCACTTTTACAACCTCTTTTACATTAGTTTTTAGAGCTTTTCTAACTACTTTAGTTTGTTTGGGTAGTAATTCGTAAGTCACTTGTCTTTTGAGGTCTGTAATAAGCCCATTTTGCTCCATATCAAGTAATAGCAAATAACGTTCATACTCTGATTTAGAATCAAATACACCATACTCGTTTTCTACTTTTTTCGGTTTGAATCGTCCTGAATACATATTATATCATGTTATTAGTTACGGGAATACACAAGCAGACACAACGTCTATGCCATGCCTGAAATAGTTCGCTAATAGGGTGAAATACATAAGCCTGACTATCACACAACTGACATGGAAAGCTGCTGTTCCTTATGCTTATCCATCCTGAAATAGTGTTATTTAACAACCAAGCCTCACGTAAGTTACGATTGTAAAACCTGAATGCAGTGTCCTGACCTACCAATGTTAATGCAAGTAACGCAGACTGACTAATACCACTTCCGTAAGTTACTCCTTTAGACTTTATATTTGTAGCCTCAAATTCATTACTTCTAATAGCTTCTTTTATAACCTCTGAATTATATGGCTTATTAGAGTATTTAATCCATTCAGCGGATATTTCATCATTGCTTAAATCAGATGCAATACCGGCTACTATAAACGCCTCTGCTTCATACATAAAGTTTTCGCAATAGTCCTCAATGCGGTCAATGGTATTTTTACCTTCTATATCCTCATTGATAAAAGCATTCATGGCATCTACCTTATCAGAATCGATAGTATTTGAACCAGTAGCTTCATCCGATATAGAATAAATATCAGAAGCTAGTATGGATTGCAAATACAACTTAATCTTTTCGTTTAAAAGAAAAATTATAGCGACAACATCATCATGCAATTCCTTATCTTTATTTATAGAAATTTGCTTTGGCGGTATTCCCGTTTTACGATATACCTTAACCATATCATCTAATGAAGACGTTAGCTGCCTTTTCAGATAAATGGGTACGCCAGCCATAACATCTATCACATCGCTTAGGTAAGACCTATAATGTGATATGGTATTATCTAATTCTTGTGTGTCTTTAACGGTTATCATTTCTTTATAAACCTACCTTTCTTATCACGTTTTGCATTTTTCTTGCTTAACCTATTATGAAGCTCTTTATTCATTACTTCATAGAGCGATACTTTAGCCTCGCAAGCATTAACCTTACATTCAGCAAGTGCCAAATCTTTATTTAGATGCACATTCTCGATAGCCAAATGTGTACATTCCTTTACCAAGTGTTCGTAATGGTCATGCCTAACCAAATCAAATCCAAATATTCTCATATCATTCATCCTCTTTTTGATTTTGGTAAGCCTCTTTAGCAGCCTGAATATCAGCATCGTCTTCCTCTTTAGTAGGTTCTTTTGAGTTCATTTCTGCAAACCTTTTGGTTAGGTTCTCATACGATTGGGCAAACTCTTCAAAGAACTCCTTATCAGGCAAACAGTTACATGATAAATACATTAATGTAATCATCATTTCTAAGTACTTGTGCCGTTTTTCATCGTTTGCCAATTCTCTAATTCTTCCGAATTGACTATTAAAGTCTGCAAACTTAACGTTCCAATTGCCGCTAACCGTTTCAATCTTGATACGTTCTACTTGATTTCCTTCACTACTAATTAGGTAGTTACCTACTTGTAATTTCTTTTTGCTCATAACTAATAAATTTAATTTTTCCAAAGATAATCATTTGTATTTGATTGTGCAAATTTGTATCTCATTATATTTATATGTATCTTTGCTGAAAACAAAATATATGGGAAATAGAAATAATAAAGTGACTAAAGTATATTATGTTATAGGAACAACAATATATGGTGCTCCTATCTACTGTGTACATTACATCTAAAGCGATATGGGAAAAGGAGAGATATTAAAAGGATTGCGTGCCATAGCTTTAAAGTACGGTATAAGCACATCTACAGCTAGAAAGCTAATGGATGAAGTCCCTTGTTTCAGAATAGGTAAAACATTCTTCTGTTACTCGGAAGAGATAGAATTATACCTGAAAAATAAAAATAAAGATGGAAAACAATAAGGTCTTTACGGCACTAGAACTAATTACAAACGAGGTAACAGAAATGCCTTGCCTATTTGGTAACATAATACCAAAGGTAGGGCTGTGTGGCGTTGTGGGATGTTCTGAAAGCGGTAAGAGCCTATTTCTAAGACAGCTATGTATATCAGTAGCTACCGAAAATGCGTTTATCGGACTAGAAAATAAATGCACAAGATTTAAGGCATTATTTGTTTCTACAGAGGACGGTGTAGCATCTACTTCATTCCTTATGAAAAAACAAAACGAATACTTTCACATACAAGACCATCACGCAGAAAGGATAAGATTCTTGTTCTCTCCAAACAATCCGATAGAATCAATAAGGCAAGCCTTAGAGGAAGACAAGGTAGACGTTGTAGTAGTAGACAGCTTTTCAGATATACTTGACGGCAAGGACGAAAAGTCTGCAAGTGATATAAGGTTGCTAATGAAAGAATATCAGAAAATTAGTGAGGAGTACGAATGCCTGATTGTATTCCTGCACCACATTTCTAAGCGTTCTGAGTTTAACGCTCCTAACAAGAATAGTGTAATAGGTAGCCAAAGTTTTGAGGCTAAGTGTAGGCTTGTATTAGAGCTTCGTGACGACAATGCGGATGCCAGAGTAAGACACTTGTGCATTCTAAAGGGTAACTATATAGGCAAAGAGGAAAAGCAAGAATCGTATGACTTATACTTGAATGACAGCCTAGTATTTGAACCGTCAAACACAAGAACGCCCTTAGCAATGCTTTCCATTTCCAAACAGTCAAAAAACAGCAAAAGTCCTAGTAATATACCCGATAAGGTACACAGCGATTTCATAAAATCAATATTTATGAATAACTTTAAACCATTAAGCGGAGCGGAAATAAAGCGTGCCGTAATTGAGTACTTTACTGTTGGTGACACGCTATCTAGGCAATACCTAGAATATTATAGGACTAAGAAGCTTGTAATAGTTGATAGGGAAGGCGGTAACAGAACTACATTTAAAATGCCCACTACTGATTAATTTAATGGGCATTGTTTCATATTGTAATTTCAAACTCATAGCCTATCAAATCGTATAATATATTTTGTAGTTCATGAACAAACATCACTTTCTTAACGGCATTACCGTTATAAACAACCCACATACTTCCTTCAATAAAAGATATTTTCACGTCATCCCTATCGGGTATAAAATACTCTCCATCTATAAACTTAAATCCAGCCTTTCTAAGAAACTCTTCGGTTAGTAGCACAGGTTTTATATATTGTATGAATTGAGCATACTTGTACGCCTTTCTAAGAACTATGTGTTTTAATGATATTTTATACCAAACTTTCTTATTCTCGTATGGTATAACATCACGCCAATTGCTAGAAGCACTCCTTCTTGTAATTTCCCTTATTCCTTCCACTATCATTAGCTGACCTGTCACACCATGAACATTTTCGTTATCAAGAATAACATAGTTGCCGATTCTAAGGTCTTGAATCCTGATTTTACATTTATCTACCTTTCTCTTGTTTACAATATCAATAAAGTAATCAAGAGTATATGGCTTACCATCCCAAGATACATCAAATACATTGTATTTTTGGTGTATCTCGTCTCCGTCACTTTTATGATGGCAATGCCCATGAATCCAAATTGTGTCTTCACGCTTAATTTCATCGCATTCTTCAGGAGGATAATGGCTAAAAACAAAGTAATAACCTTCGTAAAACATGCGATAGGGTTTATCGTGCACTTCATGGAATAGTCTTCTACAGCCCATATAGGAATAACCAACTTGCACGGCAGTGTTCTTCTTTATGTATTGGTCGTGATTGCCATTTATTTGAATTATCTTTTCTACCTTCAGCTCACGCCTAAACTTCCATATATTTAATGGTTCTCCAAAGGTAAAGTCTCCGCAGTGTATGAGAATATCTTTCTTTTTAACCTTTCTATTTATGGAATCCATAACAGCCCTATTCATTTTATTTACGCTGTCATATTTCCTACAGTTCGTTTCCTTGTCACTCCATTCACTTTCTGCATAGCACATGTTTTTATGGAATCCGTGAAAATCACTGCTTACCCAATAGTGAAACTTTGCCATAATCAGTTTTTATCTTTTTCGTTTTTACTAATAATAATATCAACAATCAATAATGCTCCAGCAAATACAACTAACAGTATTTGGTCTGATTTATTGGGTTCTTGATATATAGAAGAAAACACCGTACAAATAAACAACAAAGGCGCAACCGCCACGTCTATCAATCTTTTTAATTTCTTCATAAAACACAATTATTAAATTAATACTTCCGCAAATATAACCATTTAATAATAAATATCATATCATTTAGCATTGTTTAACCATATAATCTTTGATTTAATACTAATATAGCATATATTTGTGGCAAATAAAAATAATAAAATTATGAATCAGTTGAATTTAAACAAGTTAAGATTTAGAATTGGAGATACAGTTCTATATCAGGGGTTTGAGTGTAAAGTTTTGGCGTATTACTTCGACGAAGGGTCTTTGGGATATACTATTGATGTGCATGATATTTGCGAAGGTTCACACGATGGTACTGGATATTCTTTTGACGAAAACGGCAACAGTGTTGATCCGCAATGCGATACATGCCTATATGTTTCTGATAATTGGCTCGAACCTATTAAATAAATAAGATTATGAAAGAAAGTATTTACGGTTACATAGTAAAAGACGATAACGGTGACATTCTGCTTTTCAAGAATAAACCGACTATGAACTATAATAATGTTTGGTGTTGCGACTGTAACTACGGAATGAAGCTACCTGTTAGCTGTTTTAATGATACAGATATAAAACCAAACGCAGTTCGCAAGGTAAAACTAGGCATAAGATTACTTGCTACTAGCGTATCTAGAGAGGACTATTTGCGTGATAGAATATCTTGTAACGGATATACGATTGAGAACTTAGGCAGGAACATAAGTGCCTCAAACGGCAAAGTTAAGATTGTAGGAAAGCTGTCTGCTGTTCACAATCATATATTTGGATATAGAAGTCAAGGGAAAGTTGAAGTCATTGAATTAAATAAGAAATAACATGGA
>JAEXBC010000029.1 GCA_023457875.1 Bacillota bacterium
ATAATAGGTAGTGCCAGCCCTAGCAAAACGGGAAACACTTTTCCTTGGGTTAAATCCTTTGTTCTCATAGTCCCTTTCCTATCCATCCTTCTATAAACATATCTTCCTATAGACCTTAGCGTATTCTTAATCCTATCATGCCACACAACTTCTAAATCATTCCTCCATTAACCTAAGTGCCTACCATTTTCTCATAAAAGACGCCAAAGACCCTATCGCAAAAAAAGCTATCTATTGATTGACTTACTTCAATACATAGCTTTATCATTGTCTTTATATAACGGTTTTCTTATATAACTCATCAAAATAAAGGCTTAAGGTTTTAAGACTTGACTGATTTAAAGCATAATGCATCCACTTTCCTTCTCGTCTTACAGATACTAAACCGCACTCACAGAGTAATTTCATATGATGGGATAAGGTAGGCTGGGTGATTTGAATGCGCTCTAGTAAATGACACCCACACTTTTCTCCTTCAACAAGCATTTCTATAATCTTAAGCCTATTGCTATCTGCAAGCACCTTTAATAGCTGGGTAATTTCTGCGATATCGCTTTCCATATGAACACCTCATCCTATTTACATGATTTTACATCAGTATACGGTGGCATTTTTAGCTTGTCAACGTTACGCCACACAATCATTTTCTCTCTATTTGTCAACTACTCTGACTTTTATCCTATAAACAAGGCAAAAGAAGCTATGAAAATAGTAGATTTCATAGCTTCTTTTATTAAAGTACGCGTTTTGCACCAATATAAGGTTTACCACCACTTGGGAAAGCATTACTAATACAAATACCTGTTCTCTCATCATTTGCATGAATGACTTGTCCTCCACCAATATAAATAGCCACATGAGATACGTGCCCATTATATCCATAAAAAATCAAATCACCCTTTTGCAAAGAGTCGCTGCTTACATGATAACCATTATTAGCATATTGTGCACTTGAACTTCTGTTTAAGCTTACCCCAAAATGTCTCATAATTTGTGAAGTAAACCCTGAACAGTCAACACCACCTGTCAAGCTATTTCCACCATATACATAAGGATTACCCAAAAATTGACTTGCATAAGCAACTACAGCATCTCCTGTTGCAGAACCTGAACTTTCAAAATAACTCTGCTCATAATTAGCTGAATTTCCTTCTGAAGAGCGTCTTGAACCTTGATCTGAATCAACCATAACTGACTGTGCTTCCTCTTGAGTAACAGTCATACGCTTAATATCCGTTAATTTCTCAGTTGGCAAATATCTTAGAAAGTCTACATCGGTCCCATTTTTTACGTAGTCCTTATTAACATAACCTTCAAAGCCATCTTGGCTTACCTTATACCAATCGCCTACACGATACTGTACAGAAATCTCATCACCACTAGAAAACTTACCAATTATGTTACCCTGCTCAGTTGAAGGATAATCCCTTACATTTAAGCCATCATTTACATCTACTACTGCTAATACTCTATGTATGTTAATATATTCTGCTTTAACAAATGCCCTTGAATCATCTGCTAAAATCAGTTTTAGCCAATCACCATTTTCAGAAACAATTTCTACTGGTTCACCCAAACCAATTTGTTTGACTATATTTGCTTCTAACTTAGCGCCATCTCTAACATTTAAAGTTTCAGTAGCCACTGTACCATAAGCTTGAGCATAGATGGCACTAGGTGCTACTAATACCGCTACGCTCATCAATGTACCTATTAATATCCTTTTCAATCGCACGATTTTGCCTCCTTGACTCATTCTATATATCCTACTATTTGTAGTATTATTTAAACTTATTAACTAATTGTTACAAAAGTATTATAAGAAATATTTGAGTATTTGTCAAGTTTTAGCTAATAGGCACACCTTGAATTCCTATATACTTACAAATTATAAGCCTATCATTTCTTATTATTCTTTATTTGCAGTGTTTCATTTTGTCGCTTAATAAAGTAGGCCAGTTCATATCTGGACTCAGGCGATGTTTCATAGACACAATACTGGGGAGCTAAAAAATCAACTATTTCTTTTGCAATAGGATGATCAAAAGGCATATGGGGATCTAAGGCATTAATGTGCCTCATTAAAATAGAAAATTTTTTCTTTTTGTCTTGAGCTAATTTATAATTCTCTAATAAATAAAGATGGTCTCTTTGCATATAAAACTTTGGTAATGCTTTGTTTAAATGCACACCTTTAATCCACTTTCTTGTCTCACCTAATTGATTAATCACTTTTTTAATATACTCATAGGCTTGTCTTTCATTACCAATTTTAGGATTCGTCAAAATCAAATGAGAAATATCTACTAAGTAACCCTTGTTGGGATATTGGATTTGCTCGATAAACCACTTGGTGAGTTCTGCATCTAGGTAATTCAGACCTGGCCACCATAGATTTTCAAATAGCAATAAAGGCCCATCTTCTTCTAAAGGAAATGCCTCGTTAACCAGCTCAATGGCTGCCTGCATAATCTCCTGATCACCATAATCAAACTTCCAAGTGAAGGCGTCCTCTGGCAGGCTATGACTTACATGAAAAACCATATACTTAGCCCCAAGTTTCTTTGCTCGTTCATATTGCTTTCTATAATTTTCGACTAAAATACTTGGCTGCGTTCCTCCGTAGTACTGAGTAATCTCTTCCTTAGAATCAAAGAGCTGCCCTAGCTTCTTCTCATCTTGCTTCCAAAACTCTAGCCACATAGGATAAAAGCTAAGATGTACGCCACAAACGAGCTCCTTAGCAATGCGCTCTAAGGGATAGTCTAAAGTAAGGCCTAGCTCAATACCATCAATATCATTTTTTTTTACAAATGCCTTTATATTTTCCCAATCCTTGTCAAACCACCTCAGTTGTTTTTCAGTTGTTGACAAATGAAATAATCTTTCCATGCCTGCCTACTTTCGTTATCTTAGCTTATAAACAGAGCGATCAACTGCTCCTTTAATAATCTCCTTTAATGCGCCTAACTGCTCCATAGTTAAATTGTGCTTGGGGATAATTTGAGCACTGATTGAATTAATATAAAATCTAAAATCATGTTTGGTCTCAACAATTTTTACAAATAAATCCCAAGACATTTCTTCTGAAGCTTCTCCAACATTTAAAACAATATGCTTCTTAGAAAAAGCATAAGTAACGCCATGGCGAAATGCTGGTACCTGCATCTGTGAAAGGGTAATTTGCCATACACGCCAAGGTATAAGCACAAATATTAAAATCGGTACAAGAAGTAAGGTAATATTTTTTGATATATAAATATCCATTCTTTCTGATGTTGTCCACATTTTATAAAAGAAAAAAACAATTACGCCTAGCCCTATCGCTAAAACAAGATCATTGACTATATTCTTTTTTGCAACATCGGTATTATAACGTAGTACATCTTTTATCTTAAAGTTAACCTTCAGTGTAAGTTGTCTTTCCTCTTGATTTTGCACCAAACTACCTCCTGCCTTTAATCTTAGCTAATGGTCCTACACTTATTCAATGGTAGTCCCCAAAAAGGCTGCTCCGATAATACCTGCATCATTACCTAAAGTAGCTGCCTTTATTTTAGTTTTAAGACTTAATCCGCCATACATTTCCTCTTGAACATAACGTGCCACAGGTTCTGTTAAATATTCTTTTTGAGCACTCATTCCCCCACCTAATACAATCATACTTGGTTCGAGAATATTAATGATATTCGTTACACCACAGGCAATATGTTTGAAATAGGTATCTAACACCTCTTTTGCCACTTCATCATCTGTCTTTGCTGCATCAAAAACAACCTTTGCATTAATATTTTCTAATAGGCCGTCCTTTGCAAGCTTAACAAGTGCTGACTCAGGATGAAGGGTAGCTGCAGCCTTTGCTTGACGAATCAACGCCGTTGCAGAAGCATATTGTTCCCAACAACCTTTTCTACCACAACCACAAGGTTCTCCATCTCCAAAACGAATCACTTGGTGTCCAATTTCTCCTGCTCCAAAAAAGCTACCTCTATTAATTTTTCCTTCATTAATAATGCCACCGCCAACGCCTGTTCCCAGTGTCACTACAACAACATTTGTTTCACCTTTTGCGGCGCCATAAAGCACTTCCCCTAGTGCTGCT
>JAEXBC010000030.1 GCA_023457875.1 Bacillota bacterium
GGATCTTCAAGAGTTAGTTGTTGAGTATGATTTTTGCGAAACATAGGTGTTCCCCTTTCAAAATTTTTTCTTTAATTGTACCATATTTACACGTAGTTTTAAAAACTAGCCTTTTTGTGGGCTAATCTTTATAAGCTTTGATTTTTTTGAATGCCAAATAAATCATAAGCATAGCTAGCAGACTAAGAACTATATTACTATAGGTATTGAGGATGCCTTCAATAGCAGACCAATTATTTCCTAAGTAAAAACCAAGACTCATAAGTAAAAGATTCCATAAAGCAATACCAGTTACCGAATAAAGGGTGAATTCAAAAAGAGACATCCCATTCACTCCTGCAAAAAGAGAGATATAAGTGCGGGTTAAGGGAATGACTCTGGCAAAAAGCACAGCAAAACGGCCGTAGCGACTGAACCAATGGTTAAAGGTAGAAGTTGCTGTTTTGACTTGCGCTGAGCGGTTTGATAACCTATCTAGTAAAGTGTGCCCGCCCCAATAGCCGATTAGATAGCAGATGTAGGAACCCAGTAGGCCTGCAATCATACTGGTTAAATAGGCAGGTAAAAAGGAAAGGGAAGTTTGAGCAATACTCATACCCACAAAGGGAAGGACCACTTCACTAGGAATAGGAAAGCAAGCATATTCAAGACCAACAATCGTTAAAATGCCAAGATAGCCGAGTTTGCCAACAAGAGTCATCAGATAATTTACAAGGGTGGTAATTGATACCATAGCATACTCCTTTTCATAATGTTTTTTATATAGCATATGTGGACAATACCTAAATCATACCCAATAGATGATACACAAGAAGGGCTATGGATGATTTTACTCTTAAAAATGGGACAAGATGATTAATATTTGTCATTCATAGGCTTCTATGCTATAATACAAAATGTTAGTAAAAAATCAGTTTTATTCAAAAAAAATCTCATGCTTGATACCAATCAAACATGAAATATATCTTATAAAGGATGATAGTTTAGATGATTACTGTAACTAATATGAGCCTGCAATTTGCTGGTAAAACCTTGTTTAAGGATGTTAATTTAAAGTTTACACCTGAAAACTGCTATGGGGTAATTGGAGCAAACGGCTCCGGTAAATCTACTTTTTTAAAGATTTTATCTGGTGAACTGGATAGTACCACTGGTGAGGTATCTATTAAAAAAGATGTGAGAATGTCTGTTTTGAAGCAAGACCATTATCAATATGACGAATGCCAAGTACTTGAAACAGTTATTAGAGGAAATGCAAGGCTCTATGAGATTATGCAAGAAAAAGATGCTTTGTATGCAAAAGAGGACTTTTCAGATGCTGATGGCGAGAAAGCTGCAGAACTAGAAGGTGAGTTTGCTGAACTTAATGGATGGGAAGCAGAAGCAGAAGCCGCACAACTTCTCCAAGGTTTGGGTATTGGTACAGAGCTTCATTATTTACAAATGAAAGAACTTCAAGGTGGAGAAAAAGTGAAGGTGTTACTTGCCCAAGCCTTATTTGGACAACCAGGCATATTATTACTGGATGAGCCTACTAACCATTTGGATATTGATTCTGTTGAATGGCTTGAGGATTTCTTATTAGATTTTCCAGGGACAGTTATTGTTGTATCCCATGATCGCCATTTCCTAAATACAGTATGTACCCATACAGTTGATATTGATTATGGAAAAATCAAGATGTATGTGGGTAACTATGATTTCTGGTATGAGTCAAGTCAAATGATGCAACAGCTCATGAAGGCACAAAACAAGAAAAAAGAGGATCAAATTAAAGAGCTTCAAAACTTCATTACCCGTTTCTCAGCTAATAAATCAAAGGCTAAACAAGCTACCTCTCGTCGTAAATTAATTGATAAATTAACTTTGGAGGAGATGCCAGCTTCATCAAGAAAATACCCATTTGTAAGGTTTACGCCTGACCGAGAAGTAGGGAATGAAATTTTAACTGTAGAAGATTTAACGAAGACCATTGATGGCGTAGTGGTGTTAAATCATGTAAGTTTCCGTGTTAATAAAGATGATAAAATTGTCTTTATTGGAGAAAATGAAATTGCTCAAACTACTTTGTTTAAAATTTTGGCGGGCGAGATGGAACCAGATTCTGGTAGCTATAAGTGGGGAGTAACCACTTCTCAATCTTATTTTCCTAAAGATAATACCGAGTTCTTTGAAGGCTGTGAGCTTAATCTGATTGATTGGTTACGCCAATACTCTGAAGATCAAACAGAAAGTTATCTGAGAGGTTTTCTTGGACGTATGCTTTTTGCTGGTGAGGATTCACTTAAGGCGGCAAAGGTATTATCAGGAGGAGAAAAAGTACGTTGTATGCTTTCTCGTATGATGCTTTCTGGAGCCAACGTGATTATGCTTGATCAACCAACGAACCACTTGGATCTTGAATCGATTACTGCTGTTAATGATGGACTAATTGAGTTTAAAGGAAATGTGTTATTTACCTCACATGACCATCAATTTATTCAAACCATTGCTAATCGTGTGATTGAAATTACTGAGACGGGCACAATCGACCGCTTGGGAACTTATGATGAGTTTTTAGCATTTAAGAAGGAAAACAAATAAGAAGGCATTAAGCAAGTAAAATGCTAAACTACGAAGAACAATAGAGAGATTATATACAGAAGATAATGAAAGCGCTAAAGCACATACAGCGCTAAAAGACCTAAAAGAGCTACGACACTTTACTAAAATGTTGGAGCTCTTTTTCTATAAGCTCGTACAAGTCTATTTTAAAAAAGATATTGAGAGGTAGTAATAGAGGGTTATACGCAATAAATTACAAGATAGTACAAAATATTGAACTTGGAAAATAGAATGCTTTACAATAAAATAAAACTATGTATGGTCTTAATAAAATAGGGAAATTAGGAGGAAAAAAATATGAATATTACTGTGGCAAGAGATTTGCTTCACTATCCTGAGCAAGTTACACAAAATCTTTTTGGGAAATTGCTAGTAACCGATAAGATTTATGATTGTCAATTTTTATGTGCCAATTACAAGCATGTTTTAGCGATTGGTGGTTTTGCTTACAAGGTGCCAGCAATTAAAGAAATCTATAAAGATGCTGAGGTTGCTTACTTTTTAGATACATTAGATACAAATCATTCTTATCTATTTACATTAGAGTGGGAGGAGAAAACCACCAAGCTTTATAAAGCAAATAATGAGAAAATACAAGAAGAAATGATTCCAGAAGTTGTAAAGCAAGGAATCTTTAATATTTGTAAGGACTACCAAACATGGGCTGGATATATTGGTGAAAAGGGAGAACATATTATTAATCTTAAAAATCCTGTACCAGGCCCACATTTTTATACCAATATGCTCTTGGGCAATCGTATGAAATTTCCTTACGCACTTCAATCCACCCCTAAAAGTGTAGTAGATCGTTTTGGTTGCGGAAGCTTTCGTTCTCATGCAGCAGTACAAGTTCTTGCTACAAGATGGGATTTCTTACCTGAGGAAAATGGATTCCCTGCTAATCGCCAATTCTATATTGTGGAAAAGGGTAAACAAATTTTTTATTCTGCGGATGTTAATGATGAGAATGTAAAAGAAGCCTATTGTATTCATGGACAGAACCATACCG
>JAEXBC010000031.1 GCA_023457875.1 Bacillota bacterium
ATGTACGTACAGCCATCGGACAAGGACAAAACACCTTTACTCCTGTTCAAATGGCACGTTATATAGCAGCCTTAGCAAATGGACATACTGTGTATGATTTAAAAATTGTAGGGGGAATTGACGATAATAAAGGAACAGGACAGTACCTTGAAAAGCCTACAAAGGTGTATAACACATTAGATTTAAAACCCTCTACCTTAACGAATATCTATGAGGGGATGCACCGAGTAGCCTTTGGCTCATCAGGTACTGCAAGAAGTTATTTTGAAAATTCAAAGGTTCAAGTGGCAGCTAAAACTGGAACGGCAGAAGAGGGAGCTAAAACAAATGGGGTAGAGAATAGCTGGTTTGCAGGTTTTGCACCCTATGACCATCCAGAAATAGCCGTTGTTACCAGCATGTACGGAGCCGGTGGATTAGGTAGCTTAAACACCATGCTAGCAAAGGATATTTTTGATATTTACTTTAAGGTGAATGAGCAGGGTGAGAAAATAACTTTTGATAATCAATTTATTCATTAAAAAAATGCCTTATATGAGCAAAAGTGCGAGTATAGGGCATTTTGTTATAGTAGTCTATACAGTCCTTTAAAAAAGGCTTTAAGATGTATATAATAAAAATAGAAATAAAAAATGTAAAAATCAGGGTAGAAAAGCTTTCGTTTTTTAGAATAAATCGTAAAGTAACCTTTGTATAGGTTAGTGGTTAAGGGATGTTGAAGAAGGTATAGGTGAAGCACATGGAAATAGAAAAGAGACCTTTTTTCGAAGTAATGACAATGTTAAAGACGGATCAAAAGCTGATGAATCTTTTTTCGCAAGTATATGTCAAAAAGGTAGTGTTTACTAAAGAACACAAATGTTTGGAAATCCATATAAGTAGCAGACAGCTCTTAGATAGGCCAAGTATTCTTAAAATGGAAAAATTGATAAAGGATCAACTTTTTAATACAGCAGATTTAGTGATTAAATTAAAAGAATCCTATCAGCTTTCCGAGGCGTATACACTGGATTATATTATTGAGAACTACAAGACGAATTTACTATTAGAGATTCAAGAAAAAAGTGAGATGGCATATGTTATCTTAAGATACGCCAAATGGTATGTAGTAGACAATAAGATTATGATTGAAATAGAGAATAGCTTTGTGGCACGAAAAAAGACAGAGTCTTTTAAAAGCTATCTAGAGGCGTTATTTGAGGAACGCTTTGATTTATCAGTGGGTATAGAGATGCTCTATAAAGAGAGTGCTAATCCACTTGGGTATATAGCTGAAAATCAGCATCAGCTAAAAAGGGAAGTATCCTTTGTGATGAGTGAGATTCAATCATCTGAGGAAGCCCCTAAAGAAGAAGTATCACAAGAGACTAATGATACAAGAGGGGTAAAAGAAACCAAGTCACATAAAAAGCAACCTCTTGATCCAGATGTATTTTATGGCCGTGAGTGTGAAGGTGAATATACACCTATTGAAGAAATTGTAGAAGAAATAGGAGAAGTGGTTATTCGCGGTAAACTGCTTTCTATAGAGACCAGAGAAATCCGTTTAGAAAAGACCATTGTGATGTTTGATATCACAGATTTTACTGACACGATTACGGTAAAGCTCTTTGTAAAAAATGATGAGCTTGGAGAAATTCTAGATCAACTCAAAAAGGGTGGTTTCTATCGTATTAAAGGCATGGCACTTTTTGATAAGTACGATAAAGAAATTTCCATTGCCTCTATAAAAGGAATAAAGGCAATACCTGATTTTACTCACAAACGAATGGATAATAGTGAAGAAAAGAGAGTAGAACTGCATTTGCATACAGTGATGAGCGACATGGATAGTGTGGTGGATATTCATAAGGTCATTGATCGTGCAAAAAAATGGGGGATGCCTGCAATAGCCATTACAGATCATGGATGCCTTCAAGCTTTTCCTATTGCCAACCACTGTATTACAATGGACGAGCCCTTTAAAGTGATTTATGGTGTGGAAGCCTATTTTGTAGATGATTTAAAGGAAATGGTTGTGAAGCCTAGAAATCAAAGGCTTACAGATACCTATGTTGTATTTGACTTAGAAACAACAGGTTTTAGCCCAAATGCAAATCGCATTATTGAAATAGGCGCTGTCAAGGTAAGAAGTGGTGAGGTGATTGACACCTTTAGTGAACTTGTTAATCCCAAAGTCCCTATTCCTTATCAAATTGAAAAGTTAACAGGTATTAGTGATAAGATGGTGATGGAAGCTGCTCCTATTGAGGAAATCCTCCCTATGTTTTTAGCCTTTTGTAAGGATTGTGTGATGGTGGCGCATAATGCTGATTTTGATATGAGTTTTATTGATGCAAATGCGAAGAATCTTGGGATGGAAAGTGACTTTACTGTCCTAGATACAGTAGCCCTTGCTAGAGTACTTATGCCACAGCTTGGTAATTATAAGCTCAACAATATTGCGAAGCACCTAGATATTAGTTTAGAAAATCATCATCGTGCAGTTGATGACGCCACTGCTACAGGTGAAATTTTTATACACTTTGTCAAACAGTTAGAAGAAAAG
>JAEXBC010000032.1 GCA_023457875.1 Bacillota bacterium
TTGAGTTTTATATATTTAATTAATCTCTTCTAACTTATAAAATTCATTAACTAACAATTTCGGTATTTCATACTCTGTTCATATCTATTCATTATTAGAAGTATTATCACCATTTTCCCATTCAATAACAGAACTACCACTAGATATAAACGATATGAATTGTGATGCCATTGCCTCAGCAACACCTTTAAATGTTTTACTGCTTTCTTTAGCGTTTTTTGCAATACCTCTACTATACTTCTGACCTCTTTTTTTACCTCCAGTGTTTGACGGTAAATACGGGGTGTATTCGGTTTGAATATCTGTAGGAGTTAATTTTGGTAAATTTTTCATCCATAGATATGTTTTTTTACTATAATTATGACCATATTCATAAGGTTGTATGATCTGAGTTTCTTTAGGTAATCCGACTACTTTTAATGGTTCTGGATTTTCAACAACTATATATGGGATTGGCGCGTTGAGTAGTTTCATGAAAAAATCTTTAGCTAATAATGCATTACCTAATCTTTCTTGACTTAAATTTCCCGCAGTAGGATACATCCATCGAGCACCTGCTTTACTCATAAACGTACATGGAGGATGTGCTATCATTAAATAATATTTACCACTATACGCCTCTTTAATTGCGTCACCTTTAATATGCCATTCAGGATGATTTCCGCTACAATCTTGTAAATCACAACTATATGCTTCAATACCTAGTGCTCGAAACGCCTTACAAACTTCTTGTGATTCCTCACAAGCAATAAGAACTTTAAAATTACTTG
This sequence comes from Bacillota bacterium, assembly GCA_023457875.1. Classification (GTDB taxonomy): domain Bacteria; phylum Bacillota; class Clostridia; order Lachnospirales; family Cellulosilyticaceae; genus Cellulosilyticum. Next base: position 771 of record JAEXBC010000032.1, read on the forward strand.
GCAATATCATATAAAAATCTTAATATTATTATTAATACACTTATCCAAAGTAATATATCTATGTAAAATATAAAACCATTGAATGAACCTGTTTTATTCACCCACCAATTCGTTAAAGGAAATAAAATCTTCCATTTCATAATTAAGTAATAATTAATTTATTATTAGCACCAATACTGAACCACTATATACTGTAATAATATTTACAATTCTAACTATCATATATCTTTCTTTCATAGAAATTTATTATTCTTAAGTTAAATTTTTAAACAAATTCTTTATCTAAAAAATATTTAAATAAGTATGATGTATATAAAGGAGAATCTACAATATTATAATCGCTAAGTTCGACATATAGTTCATGTAAATCATTAACAACTTCACCGATTTCATACATTGATAATTCGTAGACACAGTTTTTTCCAATACATAAATAATTATATCCGTTTTTACTTTTATTTAATCTAAGTAGGTAAACATACTCACCATAACCTAAACCAGCATCAGTTTGATATACTTGTATATTCATAATAACTAATTATTAATAGTCTGTTTACTAATTATTTCATTCATAATCAATATTTTACTTAGTAAAAAAGTACATATATCAACGAGTTATACACAATACTACATTCGTGTTTCAATCAATAATTTATTTGATTTGGTTTCAGTTTACCATTCAACACATCTTGTTGCATCTTTGGTAAATAATCTTCCATCAATTGTTTTCTTGTCACTTGCCACCCAATTTCAGGTAAAGTATAATCTTCAAAGTATGTGTATCTAATCATACCGCATAAGTTTGAACCAGCTTCTTTAATCTCATTATTTTCCATCTTTACCTGAAATTTTCCTTCACCAAGATGTGTTACTAAATAATCTTCCATTTCCATAATTTTCGTATTTTTATTTAAATTTTTAAGTTAATAAACCGCACTGTGTATAACAAGGTGTATAAAACATAACCTATTATAGTTCAGTGGTTAATATTAAAGTTTGTGGTTAGGTTACGTTTCATACACCCGAACCGTTATGTACAAGTGCTACATTAGTGCTTCTGATTGAGTTCAGTGATGAAAACAAAAAGAATTTTTCCAACGCACTTTTAAATATTAATATTTTTAGTCTTATTTGTTATCTTAAATAAATTTAAAGCACGTCCTTCTTTTTTCTTACTTAAATTAATCTTTTCTAAAAATCCATTTTTAACTAAATTATTGAAAAATTTTTCACCTTCATCATAAAAAGAAGAAGTGGCAAAAAAGTCACTTCCACCAAAATTATTCAATGACCTTTTTCCAATCCTATAAATTAATTCTTTATTATCTAATCTATGATTTGCCCAATCTGATAATGTCTTTAATAAGTATTTTTTTGTTAGTCCCTTACCCTTATATTCTTCTTTTGGGAAAAAACTATGTATATATAAAATTGGTTCATTTGGTAAATCATATTGTTCAGAATACGCTTCATAAGCATCAGTAGGATATTCTTTATTTCCAAAAGTACCCATTCCAATAACATCAATACCCCCAAATGGTTGTGGTATTTCATTATAAATATTTTCATTCAAATATTCTTTTATGGTAGTTGCTATAAACTTTCTCAAATCTTTCATTTGTTTTTCTTTATATATAAATATTTGAAAATTAAACATATTCCTATTTCTAATAAACTTTTATCTGAACTTCACCGCACCTGTACATAACAAGGTGTATATGTAATGTGAGATTTGAAATACTGAACTTTGATTAAACACTGAAACTCACATTACATATACACCTTGTTATGTACAGGTGCGGTGAAGTTCAGATAAAAGTTTATTAGAAATAGGAATATGTTTATTTTTCAAATATTTATATATAAAGAA
>JAEXBC010000033.1 GCA_023457875.1 Bacillota bacterium
AATCAGCAGAGGGAAGATAATGTCAATAGAGAAACTAAGCTCTTAGCATGTATCGACAAGCAGAATGAAGTCCTTGTTAGCATCAATTCCAATATGGATAAAATGTCAACTACTCTTGAAAACATGAATCAGCGGCTTGATATGCTAGAGCAAAAGGTTGAGGATGTAAAGTGAATTTTATACAGCACAAACTAAATAAAAAGCCTTGAATAATCCAGTTACAATAAGGTTTATTAGACTTCCAATTTTGGAATACTTAAATTTGTATATGGTAAGGAAAAGAATAAATTGTAAAAGTAGACGTAGCAATTCTTCTAACGCTCTCAATTTAAAATTCAGAAAACCCAAAGAAACCGCATGAACATAACGTTTGTGCGGTTTTACTATTTTGATAATAATTATTAAATACTCTATGAACCCGCATTATCACTAGCTTTTTAAAGGATTATAAAATTTGCAATAGTTCGCCAACTATGGAAAGCATATCATTTTATATCATAGAAACACTGTTTTATGCGATTAATTTTCACCAGTAAAAACAATGTAATCAGTTGTTTTAAAAATTCAGAAAACCATGAATCCGCATTATAATGCGCTTTTTTGACTATCTCATTTTTTCTCAACTTATGGTAGAAAGCTAATTTTTACCTTGATAAAGCCATTTATTTGTGAAATGAGCGGTTTTCTGGAAGTTCGTCAACTATGGAGGACTTTTCATAAAAGTAGCAAAAATCTGCTCTTTCGGTAGACCGCCATTCTCAAAAAATCTCTTAAATGCTTGATGTAATGCGGTTTGTTAGATTGTATTTTTTGGTGTTATGGGAGAGGATATTATTGTGGTGGTAGATTTATTAGGTGCGTTGACTGTGATAGGTTGATTAGAGTTAAGACTAACAATAAACGTTGTGGCGAATGTCAAGAAGATGCAGATAAAGAGCGTAAAAGAAGGTGGTGGAATAAAACTCACTAGACATATTTAATTAAATAAAAACCATCAAAAAGTCCAGTAACTATGCGGGTTTCTGGGCTTTTTATTTTATGATGTTTAAATTAGTAAATGGTAAGATATGAAAAAATATAAACGTTGTATCGAATGTGGAATTATGTTTATGATAGATAAGTCAATAAAAAATAAAAAAAGATGTGATGAGTGCCAAGAAATTGCAAACAAAGAAAGATATATAAGATATAATCATAAAAGGTAAATATCAATAACCACATTTTTAATTAAATAAAAAAACCTTAAAAGTCCAGTTACAATGCGGGTTTCTGGGCTTTTTATTGTACAGTTATATATACAGTATGGAAAGTGTTAAAAAAGCAGGGATGAAATCCAGTAACTAGTTTTAATAGGGATTGGATTACATAACATAACAGAAAAGAGGGTAATTATGGAAGAAAACACAAATGTTGAGAATCAAGAAAGTATCACTATAAGCAAAGATGAATATGCAAAGGCAATTCAGTCAGCCGAGGATAAGTTGAGAACCAGTTACAGCAAGCAGATTAAAGAACTGCAAGCTAAGATTATTGATCTTACCCCTAAGGAAAAATCTGAATCTGAAATTGACTTTGAAAATCGTCTAAAGGCTCTCGAAGCAAGAGAAAAGAAAATTGCTTTACAGGAATCTTTGCAGAGCAAACACATTGATAAATCAATTGCCGACTTCCTCAAAGATGATGTGGACATTGACGGCTTTAGCACTGTAATTGAAAATCTTGTCAGTGACAGGGTAAAGACAGCAGGGTATAAGCCAACTGGACACAGCAGTAATGAGATAATCTCAAAGGATAAGTGGGCAAAAATGAGTTATCACGAAAAACAGGAATTTTATAATTCCAACCCAGAACTCGCTAAGAAGTTCATGGGTAAGTAAAAATCGGACTTACTAAGTCCTAAATTAAAAAGAAAGAGGTAAATTATTATGGCTATATTTATTCCAGAAGTATTTGCAGATGCAGTAAATGAAAAATTAGGAACTACTCTCCGTTTCGGTAGTGTTGCTTTTGATGCTACTTCCCTTGTCTCTGATATTAAAAATGCAGGAGATACCATGCACTTCCCCAAGCTCAAAAGAACTGCAAGCGTTGAATCTGTTGTAAAGGGAACTGCCCTCACACCTGCCGTTATTGATATGACTGACAGTGAAGCAGTCATTAAGTATATCGGTTCTGCTTTTCGTGTCTATGATTCTGAAAAGGCACAGATTAAAGGGTCTGTACAGGACAAAATTATTGAGCAGGTTTCGACAGCAATGGCGAAAACCATTGATACTGACCTAGCCGCTGCTATTGATACAGATGCAGTATTTAAGAGTGCGGTTGCCGAAGCAAATGCTATTACTTCCGCTGAACTGCAAACCGCTATTGATAATTTTGGTGATGATGTTGACACTGACACTTTTGCCGCTATTATTATCAATTCTCGTCTGCGTTCTTCTTTTGTTGGCATGACAGAGTTTGTAAATACTGCGCTGACTTATCAGACCAATGGAAATGCGATTGTCCAGAATGGTGTAATCGGTCATTACTTTGGCATTCCTGTAATCGTTACCAATAATGGTACATATGATTCCGTTAAGTCCGAGTGCAAGACCTACATTGTAAAGAAGGATGCTCTAGGCTATGTATTCCAGAAGAATATTACCTTAGAGGAAAGCAGAGAAGCACTTTTGCTTGCAACTGATATTGTTGCATCTTCTCTTTATAGCACCAAACTGCTTGATGATACTGGTGTTGTCATTTGCAGAAAGACTATTGCCTAATTAAACTTAATAAGAATTAATAAGGGGCAAGGTGTGTAACGTTTCGTTATACCCCTTGTCTTTTTCTATACCCATTAGTTAGTTGATTCTAACCTAGTGGGTATAGAAAAGGAGGGTGAAATTTCGCCCACCTTTATCAAAATGTAAAGGAGTGAAAATCAAACATGATAACAGGAAATCAATTAAGAGAAATCAGAGAACTTAGAGGACTATCATTAAGAGCAGTTGCAAAGTTCTGCAATCTTTCCCCTCAACTGATAGGACAGATTGAAACGGGGCAAAAAAATTTTACAGAGAATAACTACAAACAAATTATTGATGCTTTGAACCTTGCGACCGTTGCCAATGCAAACGGTGAAATTAAAACAAATAAATGAAAATCGAAGGAGGAAATAAGCAATGATGTATTTTATGGTATTACAGGTAGGAAGGAGTGTTGATGATAAACAGTAAATCCTATGGGAGATAAATAATATCGCATGAACCAACTGTAAAACTCTTGTGAAAACAAGAAAATGAACCAAGCACTATTAAGCAAATTCCCAGAATGGTACAAAGACATAAGCGCAGATAAATATTACATGGTTTTATCAAATGATTTTGATAGCTACTACTCATGTAAATTACTTAAAAAACTATATGGACTTACAATTGGCGGCTTTTATTCTCTCAACAGTGGATTATATTTGAATCCGAAAAGAGTTGAGGGAAAAGAGCCTATTTTTATGGATTTGAGCGTTACTAGAGGTAAAACATTCGATAACCACTTTACTTTTATAAAGAATCCCGAATCCATAAATCCCAATGTAATAACGGATATTTATTATAAAAAATACAACGGCAGCACATTAGCGTTGCTTTGTTCCTTATTCAAAAGGGATTTATCACAATATAATGAAGAATCATTAACGGCATTGCTTTGCATTGATGGATGGTACATAGGCTATTACAACAAGGGCGGCAAATACAAGGACATTAATATTTACTGGTATGAAATGCTTGAAATGGACAAATATCTATTGCCGATATTACAAGCTCACGATAGCCAATACTTCATAGATTTTACTAATGAGTATCGGTTAAATGAGCCTATAACCATAAATGATAATTACTTGCATTGTAACCTAGATATAGGTTTACCCACATATGAATTTGAACTGGTTCAGCCAGTTACCAGAGAAAATATGTATTCAAGCGAGTTGAGAATGCTTCATAATAAAAATCCTAATTCAATTATCACAGCGGCAGAATGTTATAAAGACAGATATTCTATATGCAGAAAGGCAGAATAATTTATGAAAACACAAACACAGGAAGAAATTCAGCAGTCAATCAGTGAAAGATTTATAATCGTTTACTCATGCAGGAAGATGCTTTATCTCAAAGACAATGGATTTAGGTATCTATTCAAATGCTTCAATGATGGCAGTAAGTGTAACTTTTGGGTATTTGATGCTACACCAGAAGTTAGAGAAGCATTGAGCAATTATAAAAGACCAGATGAAATTTAATAAACAATTGAAATATAAACATATTGGTGCTACTCCAAAACGGGGTAGCACCTTTTCTATTTGAACAAAAAAGGAATGGTGTAATTAGTATAAATGATAATTAAATGTATGTATTACGGAAAACACTGGAACAAAAAGCCTATCAAATGGGAAGTAGCAGAGGTACAAAAGAATCTATCTCCATCGGAAATTACAATTGAGCAGTTAGCAGATGATTTGTCTCATGGAGCAAGTTTCAAACCTGCATTTCTAAACGGTACAAAGTCCACAGATTGGGTTAGCCAACAATTATTTGCCCTTGATTTTGACCATGACACTACTATTCAAGAGCAACTTGCAAAATGCAAGGTACTGAATATACTTCCTTGCTTTGGCTATACAAGTTTTAGTCATACCGAGCAAGAACATCATTTTAGATTAGTATTTTGTGCTGATAAGGTTATTACTGATATTGATACAAGAAACAAATTGCAGAATACCCTTATTTCAATTTTTGATAAGTCAGACAGGGTAACTTTTGATGCTACAAGAATCTTTTTCGGTGGGCAGTCACTAATTTGTGATACCTATGATAATAGGATTAATGCACAACAGATAATTGATAAATATTATAGTGAAGTTTTAACATCTTCTCCAAATGGAGTAGATGTTAAATCACCCGAAAAGCAGAAGTCAAAAAATAGGACATCCAAAATTGATGCACCTGTTTTGAAAGATGAAAATGCGTCCATCAAAATTGAAGCTATTAAGACCTTAAACATAAATGTGATGCAGTCATTATTAAATCGTTCTCCAAATGGAGAACAGTTTAAAAGCCAACAGGAATTATATAACCACATCAATTCACTCGACTTGTCGGAATACTTAGGAGTTTGCGGTTTTGTCAATTGCATTCTTCCAGATCATGAAGATAGCACACCTAGCGCACACATCTATACTACTGATAGCGGAACACAAGTATATAAATGCTTTGGCTGTAACAAGTGCTTTACCATAATTGGCATTACAGAAAAACTAGCAGGTTGCAAGCGTAGTGAAGCCATTGAATTTATAAAAGCGGTTTATAATCTGCGTCTTGAGCAATCCGATTGGGTTAAACAACAGCAGCGGATGATGATAGATAGTGCTAATTATCTTGATACTGAAGAATTTAGAACAGAATTTCCGGTGCTTTCCTCTTTAATCAGAACCAGAAAATTACATATTCAAAAGCTACTGATGCATTTCACACAATATGTCAGTGATGATTTAAAGGTTGATAATAAGCCATTATTTTACAGTAATTATCAGACACTTATGGATATATGCGAAATAAAAGATAAAACAAGAATGGCACAGTCCATTACACTATTTGCATTACTGAATATGATTGACAAAGTATCAATTGATAAGATTCCAGAAAAAGAATTAGCTAAAGCAAAACATATTGCAGCCAAGTACGGACATAAAAAGCTCACTAATTTCTATTCATTTGATGAGTATGGTGTTAATTCGCTTGCAGACAGTGAAGAAATTGCAAAGGTTTTGAAGTCCAATAACATGACGCTAAAAGGATTAAGCAGAGAATACATATTAAGAACTTTTGGCGAGAATCTAGCAAATAAGGTTTATCCTCAATATAAATTTGAGAATGCACAGGGTACAAGT
>JAEXBC010000034.1 GCA_023457875.1 Bacillota bacterium
AATTTTGGTGTTAAGTGGGCAGGTTCAAGAGGGTAGTACGGAAAGTATTGAGGAACTCAATAGATTGCACCAAAGTACTGTAGGAGCCAACCAAAAGCTAGAAGAAATCGAAAAAAGGCTTGTGGAAGTCGAAACACAAATTGAAGTGACGAATCGAGAGATTATTGAAGAAATCATTGCTGTTGGTTACGAGTATATTGAGATTTGCAAGGAAAAAGAAATTATATTGGAATCTGAAATCGTTAAGCTTCGGGAACAAATGTTACAAAGGACAGCTGAAAAGAAAAAGGTTCAAAAGTTACTTAAAGATGTGTATAACTACCTTCACAGCATTGTGGGAAGAGAACAAATCGAGGTTATGGATAAACGCTTAGGAGAGTAAGTCGTATGATTATAGGGATAGGAACAGATATTATTGAAATACAAAGAATTAGTGAGGCGATTCATAAGACACCTACTTTTTTGAATAGAGTATATACCAAGCGGGAGCAAGACTATTTCACCAATAACCGTAAGCGGATGGAAACGCTAGCTGGACTTTTTGCAGCGAAGGAGGCGGTTAGTAAGGCCCTTGGAACAGGCTTTAGACAATTTTCACTTGGTGATATTGAGGTTGTGCCTAATGCGTTAGGGAAGCCTGAGGTAACCTTGCTTCCAAAAGCCAAGGAAGTAGCCGAAAAGTTAGGGGTATTACAAATTCATATTACGATTTCCCATTGTCAAACTTATGCAGTAGCTTATGCAATTGCTCAAGGAGATGAGCTTAGATGAAACTGATGACGCCACAGGCGATGCGCCAATTAGATGAAAAAGCCATAAAGGAATATGATATCCCTGGTATTTTACTTATGGAACATGCCGCCTATGCCCTTTATAAACATCTTACCTCTGAGTTTAAAAAAGAAAGCATTGTGATAGTATGTGGACCTGGTAATAATGGTGGGGATGGGTTTGCCTTAGCAAGGCTGCTTAAATCCTTTGATGATGCTTCTGTTAAAGTACTTATGCTAGCTTCTAGTGATCAGTTAACAGCAGATGGCAAAGTCTATTATAATATCTGTCAAAACCTGAAGGTGAATCTAATAGCCATTAATGAAGAAAATAAACAATTGGCTTTTGATACCTTAGATGAAGCCAAGGTCATTGTGGATGCTATTTTTGGCACAGGCTTAACGAGAGAGATAACAGGTATCTATAAGGAGGTCATTGCATCTATCAATGAGGCTAAAAGCTATAGGCTGAGCGTCGATATTCCTTCAGGAATAGATGGTACCACGGGAAAGGTAATGGGGATTTGTGTAAAGGCAGACTATACCATCACCTTTGCGATGCCTAAATTAGGATTGTATAGGTATCCAGCACTTTTATACACAGGAGAAGTAGAGGTGGCGGATATTGGAATACCTAAACCCTTAATGGAGAAGGCCACTACCACCACCTATAGCATAGAGCAAGAGGAGATGAAAAGCTTACTTCCTCAACGGCCTATGAGAAGTCATAAAGGCACCTATGGTAAGGTGCTAGTAATTGGCGGCAACCTTGGTATGTCAGGAGCAGTTACCTTGGCCAGTTTAGCCGCATATAAGGTGGGTTGTGGTACTGTTACCGCTTGTGTTCCCCGTGCTATAGTAGAGATTGTGGAGGAAAAGCTGACAGAGGTGATGACAGTGGGCCTTCCGGATACACAGGGGCACTTTAGTAAGGAATCTGCCAAGCAGCTAGAAGGGCTTATACCTAAGTATAGTGTGATAGCTATTGGGCCAGGTATAGGCAGAGGTGAAGCTGTAGTTCCTTTGCTTACGCAAGTACTCATCAGCAAGCAGCCTTGTGTCATTGATGCAGATGCCCTGTACTTTATTAATGAAGTGAAGGAACTTCTACCTATACGAAAGCATCCTACTATCTTAACGCCCCACCCAAGTGAGATGGCGAGGATAAGTGGTCTTAGTGTAGAAGAAATTTTAGATGATCCGATAAAGGCAGCAAAGACCTTTGCCACAGCCTATCATGTTATTCTTGTTTTAAAATTAGAGAGAAGTATCATTGCGGACCCTAGTGGAAATGTATATATAAATAGATACGGGAACAGCGGGCTTGCAAAAGGCGGAAGTGGAGATGTTTTAACGGGGGTTATTTGCGGCCTTTTAGCACAAAATTTACTAGGTGTTGATGCAGCTAAACTAGGATGTTATGTTCATGCAAAAGCAGGAGATATTGCCCAAAAAGAGTATTCAGAATTTTGTTTTTTACCAAGTGATTTGATTCATGTTTTTAACAAGGTATTTAAAGAAATTCTATAAAGAACGTCTTGAGTAGTAGAAGGATATGGGGGGGTTATATGCGTGCAAAAGATGTAATGAAACGGCAGGTTGTCTTTGTAGAAGTAGATGACGTACTTGAAAAGGTTGTTAGTGTTTTGATGCAAAATCATGTAAGTGGCGTGCCAGTTGTTGACAAAAATAACCAATTGGTGGGTATTGTGACCGAAAAAGATTTAATGACAAAGAAGATGGGTTTAAATATTTCATCATATATGGAGTTTGTAACGAGTATATTATTAGTGGATGGGAAAAAGCTGTTAGCTGTAAGTCAAGAAAATGTGCTTGCAATGACAGCAGGGGATATTATGTCTACACCGGTATATTCTGTACGGCAGGAAGCTACTATAGAGGAAATTGTGTCATTAATGATGAATCGGCATATTAATCGTATACCAGTGATTGACCAAAAGAATAAGCTGGTAGGTATTATAGGTAGAAACGACCTACTTCCCATACTTATGAGTTTCTAGGGGGGAGCATGTTAAAGTGCGAAGCGTTACAGTGGTATGTGGTATACTTGTTGTCATCATGATGCTAACTGGGTGTAATCAAAAAGCAGAGCTTTCAAATGAAGAGCATTTTTTTACTAACTTTAAAAACTATGAGGCACAAGTAACCATTTGCTTTATGAAGGATACCCAGAGCAATGAATTAAAAATGAAGCAAAGAGCAAGTCTTGATGATACCTATGAAATCGAATTACAAGAGCCCAGTCATCTGGCAGGTATTCGCATGAGCTCTGATGGAAAAGAGATACAGCAGTATTTTCCGTCTACTCAAAAAACCATATCTAGCAAGATGAGTACGCTGCCCAATGAAATCCTATTAACAAGCTTTGTTGAAAGATATTTAGCTTGCAAAGAGGCCCAGAGGGGAGAAGAACAGCTGCACGGAAAAAGAATGATTACCTTTGAAGTACCCATGGAGGGGAATAATAAGTACATGGTCAAGGAAAAAATATGGCTTGATTATGAAAAAAAGCTTCCCGTTCAATTGGTGATTTTTGACGTTGAAGGTAAAGTTACACTACAGTGTGAATATGAAAATTTTAAATACAACTTATAGATAAACAAGAGAAATCCAAGGGTCATTTCTCAAGGAGGTAAGCATGGAATCTCTTAGACCACGTATTGTTGCAGAAGTAGACTTAGGTGCAATAAAAAACAACTATGAACAAATTAGAAGTATTATACCTAAGCATACAGAAATGATGGCCATTGTAAAGGCAGACGGCTATGGGCATGGCGCGCAGGAAGTCGCTACATTTTTGCAAAAGCAAGGTGTTAATCGATTTGCTGTAGCCATTGTTAACGAGGGCGAAGAGCTTAGAAAAAGTGGCATCACATCACCTATTTTGGTTTTGGGTTATACGCCAAGAGCTGATATTAAGGCACTCATTGAAAACGATTTAACCCAAACTGTCTTTTCTTATGAGATGGCAAAAACCATATCTGATGAAGCGGGTAAACTCGGAAAAATCGTCAATATCCATTTGAAGGTTGATACGGGTATGGGGCGCATTGGTTTTCTTTCTTCTCCAAAAAGTATTGAAGAAATCAGTTTGATTGCTCATTTGCCACATATTAATCTTGAAGGTATTTTTACTCACTTTTCAACGGCAGATGAGGAGGATACTACCTATACCAAAGAACAATGGAGTATATTTGAAGGCTTTTTAAAGGAACTTAGTGAAATGGGTATCGAAATTCCTATGATGCATACAGCCAATAGCGCAGCCATTATGTGCCATCCTTATACACATTTAAATGTAGTAAGACCAGGAATCATCCTCTATGGTTACTATCCATCCGCTTATTTAGAGAAAAAGGTAATAGCCCTTAAGCCAGCAATGACACTAAAAACACAGGTTGTTCATGTGAAGGAACTGCCAGAAGGACATTATATTGGTTATGGCAGAAAGTATTATACCCATCAGAAAACAAAAATAGCAACCATTCCAGTTGGCTATGCAGATGGTTACTCAAGAAACTTAGGCAACAAAGGCAGAGTGCTGATTAGAGGTCAGTACGCGCCAATTGTGGGTAATGTTTGCATGGATCAGTTTATGGTAGATGTGACCCATATTAAAAATGTGTCTGTTGAAGATGAGGTGGTGCTTTTTGGCGTGCAACAGGATAAAGAGATTTCCGTGGAGGAAATTGCACAATTATTAGGAACCATTAATTATGAAATTGTATGTATGATTGGTAAAAGAGTTCCCCGCACCTATATAAAACCTTAAAAAATTTAAATAACATCGTATATATTTATGAAAAAGCGGCAAGAATAAGTATAGCTAGATGGGAGTAAATCACGATGTTAGTAGGGAGTGATTTGCAAATGGCGAATTCTAGAAGTGAAATTCAGCGAACAGATGAAGAAAGAGCAACAATCCCTGATATCAAGAAGCATTTAAATTTGATGAAAAAAGGCTATAAGGAGATGGCAGCGATTAATTTGGCGCTCTCTACACTTTATTTTGAAGCAGAAAGTGAGGCGCAGTCTTATTATGATCGCATAGCGGAGAGTGAGTAAAGTGCAAGTAAAACGTGGAGATATTTTTTATGCGGACTTAAGTCCAGTTATTGGTTCGGAACAAGGCGGTATTCGTCCTGTTCTTGTAGTACAAAATGATGTTGGTAACAAATTCAGTCCTACAGTCATCTGTGCGGCTATCACTTCTAAGATTAATAAAGCAAAGCTACCTACTCACGTTGAGATTGACGCAGCAGAATATGAGCTTGTTAAAAATTCTGTTATTCTCCTCGAGCAAATTAGAACGATTGATAAGAGACGTTTAAAAGAAAAAATCTGCCATTTAGATGATCGGCTTATGATTCAAGTAGATAAGGGGATTAAAATTAGTTTTGCAATACAATGAAAAGTACATAGTACATGTATTAGGAGGCTTATGGGAGTCTCCTTTTGTTGTATAAGAGGTGATACCAAAATGAGTTTCTCATACAAAATTAATGAAACTATAGTGGTTTTCTTATTTTATTGACTAGGTAAGTATGGTAGAATGAAGCCACTAATAAGGATTAGTACATTTTATTTTTCATTCATAATTTTTATATGCTAAAGGTATATACTACTTATGAAGAACAAATGATAACTCATTATAATGACTATTTTTAAAGTGAAAATAGGACAGATCATATACACTAGAAGGACAGACAGACGTGATAAGATATCATATTATATAGGAGGAATGTAAAATGGCAGATGTATTTAGTAAATTAGGTGAAAGTATCAAAACAACACTTAAGGTAGCAACAGAGCAAACGCAACAATCTATGGATCAGGTATCTAGTAGGACAGAGATTTTAAATAAGAGAAACGAACTCAAAAAATTGTTTACAAAGCTAGGTGAAATTCAATACAAGTGTCACATCGATGGCGAAGAAAATATTGAAAGAGACGTGCTCTACACAAAAATCACAGAACTCAAAGATGAGATTCAAAAACTAGAAGATCACTTAAGTGAAGTGATAACAGCACAAAAGAGTAGCCTTGACAATTATAAAAGACAAGTAAAATCTACTTGGAACGAACCTTCTACCGAGGAAAAGAAAGACGATTTAGAGGAAGATGAAATTGAGGTTCTAAAGGTTTGTCCAGTATGTAAAACAGGTAATCATGAATATGCAGCTTATTGTATTAAATGTGGAAATAAATTTGAATAATTTCACGATTTGTGCTATAGATTAAACTATAAAAATGCAACATGAGTACCTAGGACAAAGGAGATGAAAATATGGAGATTAAGTTTACACAGCAGGCCCAAATGGCCATTGAATATGCAGAACAAATGATGACAGACTTTAGACATGGCTATCTAGGAACTGAGCATTTACTTGTGGGGCTTATTCACACTAAAAACTCTGTTGCCGAAAAGGCTCTTGAAGCATGTGGAATTACAGAAGAAGATATATTAGACAAAATTAAAGATATCATCGGTATGGGAACAAGTCCTTTAATTATTACAAGAGACTTTACACCACGTGTGAAGCGTATTTTTGATATGAGTACGCAACTTGCTAAGCAATTAGGGAGCGACAGTATCGGGACAGAGTATTTGCTGATTTCGATTTTGAAAGAAAAGAATTGTATTGCTGTTAGACTATTAGAATCATTAGGTGTTAATTCGAGTAAGCTTTTAGCAGTACTAATGGAAATGCTAACAGGAAGCGTGCAAAAGACAGATGCAAGCTTTAGTTCAACAAAACAAGGGAAAAATCCAACTAAGTCTACGACTCCTACTTTAGATAAGTATAGTAGAGATTTAACGGAGTTTGCTAGAGAAGGAAAATTTGACCCGATAGTTGGTAGAGAGCAAGAAATAGATCGTGTGATTCAAATCCTATCTAGAAGAACAAAGAATAATCCTTGCTTAGTAGGTGAACCAGGTGTAGGCAAAACTGCAGTAGTTGAAGGATTGGCACAAAAGATTGCCCAGGAGGCTATTCCTGATTTGTTAAAAGGAAAGCGCGTGGTTTCTTTAGATCTTTCTTCAATGATTTCAGGCACTAAATATAGAGGTGAATTTGAGGAACGTATTAATAAGGTCCTGGAAGAGGTTCGTCTGAGTGGAGATGTCATTCTATTTATTGATGAGCTTCATACTATTATTGGAGCTGGTGCAGCTGAAGGGGCAATGGATGCTTCTAATATTCTAAAGCCTTCCTTAGCAAGAGGTGAAATCCAATTAGTAGGAGCAACTACTTTAGATGAATATCGTAAGCATATTGAGAAGGATGCTGCCCTAGAAAGACGTTTTCAACCTGTACAGGTTGAAGAACCAAGTGAGGATGAAACCTTTGAGATTTTAAAGGGTATTAAGGATAAATATGAAATGCATCACCAAGTTCAGATTACCGAAGATGCATTAAAAGCAGCGGTCAAACTTTCTAGCCGCTATATTGCAGATAGGTACTTGCCAGATAAGGCGATTGACCTTTTGGATGAGGCTGCTTCTAAGGTAAGACTACGTGCCTATACTTCTCCTGCTGATATTAAGGAGCTAGAAGAAGAGTTAGTGCGTTTAGGGAATGAGAAAGAAGAGGCAATCATTAATGAAGCCTACGAAAAAGCGAGTGAAATCAAACAAAAAGAAAATCAAATTAAAGAAAAAATTGCTAATGCTAAAGTAGAATGGGATGCTAAGCACACCAAGAATGACCAAGTAGTAGGCGAGGAAGAGATTGCTGAAATTGTGAGTAGCTGGACCCATATTCCAGTTAGACGTTTGGCAGAGGAAGAAACTGAAAGACTAAGAAATATGGAGAAATTGCTTCATGAGCGCATTGTTGGTCAGCACGAAGCGATTGTGGCAATATCAAAAGCTGTTAGGCGTGGACGTGTGGGAATAAAGGACCCTAATAGGCCTATTGGCTCCTTTATGTTCCTAGGACCAACAGGTGTAGGAAAAACAGAACTTACAAAAGCCCTAGCAGAAGTCATGTTTAACGATGAAAATGCCATGGTCCGTGTAGATATGTCTGAATATATGGAGAAGTATGCAGTTTCTAAGCTGATTGGTTCACCTCCTGGCTATGTGGGTTATGATGAAGGTGGTCAATTAACTGAAAAGATAAGGCGTAAACCTTACTGCGTGGTGCTATTTGATGAAATCGAAAAAGCCCATGGTGATGTGTTTAATATTTTGCTTCAAATTTTAGATGATGGTCATATTACTGATTCTAGAGGAAGACGCATTGACTTTAAAAATACCATTATCATTATGACTTCTAATATAGGCGCAAGAAGCATTACCGCACCTAAAAAATTAGGTTTTGTATCCCATGAGGATGCAGAAAAGTCTTATGAAGATATGAAGAAAAATGTAATGGAGGAAGTGAAGCGTACCTTTAAACCCGAGTTTTTAAATCGTATTGATGAGACTTTAGTATTCCATTCGCTAAGTAGTGATGAAATTCGAGAAATAGCTAATATTATGGTAAAACGTTTGGTTAAACGTATCAGTAAGAACGTAGGTATTCAGATAGAACTAACTTCTGAAGCCTTAGATTTCTTAAGTAAAAAAGGCTACAATCAAACCTATGGTGCTAGACCGCTTCGTAGGACCATCCAAACTTATGTGGAGGACCAACTGTCTGATGAGATATTACAAGGACATTTTAAAGAAGGAGATAGTGTTCTAGTAAGTCTTGAAGGAGAATTATGTGTATTTAATAAGCAATAATTCAACTTGTAAATTTTTGTTGATAAATAGCCATATACTTTTTTGGGGTCATCATGTATAATAAAGATGTAAGCAAAATAAGCTATTTTAAACAGAGAAAACATTGGAGGATTTAGCAATGGCAGTTGTTAATGAGATTATACGTATAGAAGAAAATGGAAGCCTTAGTTTTGGCAACTATGAACTTCAAACAAAGACTAAAGTAGAGAACTTTGAAGTTGATGGTAGGTTTTATAAAGCAAAAACTTTTTGTGAAGTTACAAAATTGAAAAGAGATGGTGCTTTAGTATATGAATCATTACCAGGAACAGCAGTACATCATTTTGTTGTTACGGATCAAGGTGTAAGCTTTGAGGTAGAAGGCAATGAAAGTTCACAAATCACTTTAGAGTTAGAAGC
>JAEXBC010000035.1 GCA_023457875.1 Bacillota bacterium
GCATTAACCTCCCTTGGAAAGTTACTAAGATACACCATGAAGTGGGGAAAGCAGTTCGTTACTATTGAGCAAGAGATTGAATACATAAGGAATTATCTGGCATTAATTAATCTTAGGTTTGACTATAAGATTATTTTAAGTATTAATATACCCCCGGATTTATTAGCACAGCACATTCCCAAGATGTCCTTGCAGCCCATTGTTGAAAATGCCATTTATCATGGAATAGAGGAACTAGCAGAAGATGCAACCATATATATTAAAGGAATGCGAGAAGGAGAGCTTTGTACGATTGAAATTATGGATTCAGGACTTGGAATGAATGAAGAGCAGCTTAGTAAATTGCAACGTAAGATAGCTGGTGAAATACCTGCTGAATGCTCATCAGGTAATGGGCTTGGCCTAAAAAATGTACAAGATCGCATTACGATGGGTTTCGGTAAAGAGTATGGAATTAGTATTGTTTCTAAGGAGAAGTGTTATACCAAGGTGATCATCAGGATACCTTATATTACCCACACTAATCACACTACCCATGAAGGAGGATGCATATGCAAAGATTAGTCATAGTTGAAGATGAAAAGATGATACGTCAAGGGATTAATAGCATGGTAAGAAGATCGGGTATACCTATCGAAGAAATCATTGAATGTAGAAATGGTTTAGAAGCTTTAGATGTACTAAGAGAAAAAGAAGTAGATGTAGTCCTCACTGACATTAGGATGCCAAAGATGGACGGCATTAAGCTGGCAAAAGAAATAAGTTACATGGAAACGCCACCTAAGGTAGTGGTAATAAGCGGTTATGATGACTTTTCATATGCAGTAGAAATCCTTAGAAGTGGGGCGAGAGACTATTTGCTAAAGCCCATTGAACGAGAGAAGTTAGTAGCCATACTAGAAAAGATAGAAGAGGAAATTGTAGCGGAGCGCTCAAAAGTACAAGAACTCAGAGAAAAAGAAAATCTCCACCTCAAACATCAGCTCAAGTTATTTTTGTGTATGCCTACCTTAGAAAATTTAGAAGTACTCAAGCAGACGGATAACAATTATTTTAGTGAAAGGGTGTACTGGTTCTATTGTGTGAACCATCAGAAATGCCCATTAGATCAAGTCCAAGATAGCCTATTTTTGCCCAATATGGAGGGGCAGGATTTTTATATCATTTTTGATGAAATGGCTAAAGAACAGCTAGAAGGGATATTAAAGGGTTTATACTATGGTGCAAGCTGTAAGCATCATGGAATAGAAGAAATAGAGACAGCCTATCAAGAAGCCATTAGGATAAGAAAGCTGGCTTTTTATAAGATAAAGGGGAAGGAGGCTGAAGAAGAAGGTGAAGTAGGGGATGGACAAAAGGAGATGACTATAGCCAGTCGCATTACTCAGCTTATAGGAACCAATCGCCTGAAGGAAGCAATCAAATTATTAGAACTATTTGAGTGCAGAGTGCAGCGGGGAGAAGTGAGTCAAAGGGCTTTTGAAGAAGTGATGGAAAGTCTATTAGTTCAAGTGAAGGAGACCTATAATAACGTTATTACTGTAGAAGATAGTGCTTATGTGCCATTAAGGACGATTTATTATTATGAAAATATTGAAGTCTATATCAAAAAAGTTGGTGGGTTTCTATCAGATATTCATAGTAAAATCAGTCAGGAATTTGAGGATTATAAAAATAAGCAAAAGATTCAAAAAGCCATTACATACATTCAGGAGAACTATAGTAAAGATCTAAATATGGCAGTGGTTTCTAATTATATATCAATGAATTACTCTTTGTTCTCATTGGTTTTCAAGGAATTTACAGGGATGAACTTTGTTAACTATGTCAAAAAGCTCCGAGTTGAGCGGGCTAAGGAATTACTTGCCTGCACGGATAAAAGGATTAATGAGATTAGTTTATTGGTGGGTTATGAAAATGAAAAGCACTTTATGAAAGTGTTTAAATCAATCTATGGGGTTTCTCCTAGTGAATATCGAAAAAACATACAAGTAGGAAACGTGTGCAAATAAGCGCGTATCATGCAGGATTAGGAGGTGACAAAATGGCGTTTAAAGATGACTTTGTTTGGGGCGCAGCAACGGCAGCATATCAGGTAGAGGGCGCAGCTTATGAGGCGGATAAAGGCTTAAATATCTGGGATGTATTCTCAAAGGAAACGGATAAGATATTTGATCAACAAACAGGAGAAGTAGCATGTGAGCAAGTACATCGTTATAAAGAAGATGTGCAAATCATGAAGCAACTGGGACTAAAAGCCTATCGTTTTTCAATCAACTGGGCACGGATTTTGCCTGATGGTGTAGGCCCTATTAGTGAGGCTGGTATTCAGTATTATAATCACCTTATTGATGAGCTCATAGCTAATGGTATTGAACCTTATTTAACACTCTATCATTGGGATTTGCCCTATGCGTTACATAAAAAGGGCGGCTGGTTAAATGAAGAAAGCGTGGCATGGTTTAGAGAATACGCCATGGTCATTGCACAGCATTTTTCTGACAGAGTAAAATTTTATTTTACATTTAATGAACCACAGTGTTTTATTTCATTAGGCTATTGCGAGGGCGAACATGCACCAGGTTTAAAGTATGGAAGAAGAGAGTATTTGCAAATTTGTCATAACGTTTTAAAGGCTCATGGAGCAGCTGTTTTAGCGCTAAGGGAGTATGCAAAGCAGCAAATTCAGATTGGTTTTGCACCCACAGGCTCCTTTCCCTTCCCAGATACAGATAAGATAGAGGATGTTGAAGCAGCAAGAAAAGCCATGTTTGAAGATTTTGATACGGTAGAAGGTAGTATGTGGCATGTGGCATGGTTAAGTGATCCTGTTATGCTAGGACATTATCCAGAAAAAGCTCTTGAAAAGTTTAAGGACTATTTACCTAAAATCACAGAAGAAGACATGGCACTTATTCACCAGCCCATTGATTTTTACGGACAGAACATATATAACGGCTTCAAAGTACGAGCAGGAAAAGATGGCAAAGCAGAAAGGGTAAAACGTTATGATGGTTTTCCAAAGACAGCAATAGACTGGCCTGTTACACCTGAATGTTTATATTGGATACCCAAGTTTTTGTATGAGCGTTATAAAAAACCCATTTATATTGCAGAGAATGGGATGGCAGCAACAGATTGGGTTTGCCTAGATGGTAAAGTACATGATAGTTATCGAATAGACTTTTATCACCGCTACTTAAGGGAATTAAGAAAAGCAGCAAGTGAGGGCATAGACATTGCGGGCTACTTTGCTTGGTCTTTGATGGACAACTTTGAATGGTGTAAAGGGTATAGTGAGCGATTTGGAATGATTTTTGTAGACTTTCAGACACAACAGAGAATCATTAAGGATTCAGGATATTGGTATCGAGACGTTATTAGCTGTAACGGCGAAAATCTAATATAAGAAGAATAGGCCTAGAACTAAGCAAAGAAGTTTTGGGTCTATTTTTATTGCCACGTATTTCTAAAGTGCTTGTACCATGTTCTAAGGTTTGAAGCAATCCTTATATGGGGTATAATAAACTCAAATCATTTATAAAATAGATTTCATGAATCTTAGTACATTATTCTAAAAGGCACATGAAAAAAGGTGTTGTGAAAACAGCTTTATATAAAGTAGCTCGATATATTGAAAATCAACAATTAAAAGCTTTGGAGGAACTTATGAGAAAAAACATTTTGATGGTCATAATGGGATTAGTTCTACTAGTGGGATGTGCAAAACAGCAGAATATAACCTTTGAGGCACAAATAGATTCTGTTAGTGACCAGAGTATTATGATTACCACTCATGATGCTGTTGGATTTGATAAGGCAAGTGTAGGGATTAGCAAGGCGCAGGTAGAGGCGCCTTTGGCAGAGGGACAAAAAGTCAAGATTACGATTCACCCTGAAATAAGAGAAAGCTATCCAATACAAGTGACTGCTACAAAAGTTGAAGTAATGAAGGCTGCCTATCAAGTGCTGACAGCAAAGGAGGCTAAGGCGGTAATGGATCAAGACGAGTATGATACCATTTTAGATGTGCGTACTTTAGAAGAATACAATGAAGGACACATCGAAGGTGCCATACTCTTGCCTGATTATGAGATAAAGGAAAAAGCAGAGGAGCTCTTACCTGATAAGACGAAGACGATTCTCATATATTGTAGAAGCGGCAGGAGAAGTAAGGCTGCTGCGAAAGAACTTATTGATATGGGCTATACCAGTATATATGATTTTGGTGGGATTATCGACTGGCCATATGAAGTGGTTAAAGATTTGGAGTAAGTAGATACTTATAACATTCTGCTTAGGTAAAAGGAATTCAATAGGTAATGTTGATAAAGTGGATATATGATTGGAATGGAAATAAAAGGTAAAGCAAGTGGATAGTAAGCTATGAGTCAATAAACATAATGGAGTATAGTAATTTTAATTGTATGATTTTTATGGTATGGTTTATGTAGTACTTTAAAAAGGTAGACACTTATGTAGAGACATACCTAAAGGGAAATGTATAAAATGAACGAGGTGTAAAATGGGCATAACAGAGATAATATCGGAATTAACCCTTCAAGAAAAGATGGACTTATTAACAGGAAAAGACATGTGGCGCACCGTAGAAATAGAGAGGCTAGGGATACCAAGTATTCGCGTATCTGATGGGCCACACGGTGTTAGAAAAGAATATCTAGATAGCAATGGAGAAAAGAAAACCTATGAAGCCGTGGCATTTCCAACAGCCTCAGCTTTAGCGAGTACCTGGAATACAGAGCTTATTTATGAAACAGGAAAGGCATTGGCAAAGGAATGTGCCCATTTAGAGGTAGATGTTTTGCTAGGGCCAGGAACCAATATAAAAAGAACCCCTGTATGCGGAAGAAACTTTGAATATTTTTCTGAGGATCCTCTTTTATCTGGTGAATTAGCAGCTGCCTATATAAAGGGCGTACAGGAGCTTGGTGTTGGCGTTTCGCTCAAGCATTTTGCAGCTAACAACCAAGAGGTGGACAGGCAGTGCATTAGTAGTGAGGTCAGTGAAAGAACCTTACGAGAAATCTATTTAAAACCCTTTGAAATAGCCATCAAAAAATCACAGCCTTGGACGGTTATGTGCGCTTACAATAGGCTTAATGGCATCTATTGCAGCGAAAACGAGTGGTTGTTAAAGGACATTTTGCGAGATGAATTTGGATTTGAGGGAATCGTTGTTTCCGATTGGTGGGCAGTTCATAATAGGGCGAAAGCCTTAGCTGCATCCCTAGAACTTCAGATGCCTTATACCGAGCAGGCGTACACGGAACTCATGGCGGCCTACGAAAAAGGAGAAATTAACGAAAAGCAAATTGATGAGGCGCTAGAACGTTTACTTGGCTTTATTTTTAAGATACAAGAGATGAAAGCTAAACGTGATACCACCTATCAGCTTGAACAGCAACGAGAGCTAGCGCAGCAAGTGGCACAAGAAGCCATTATACTACTTAAAAATGATGAAGATATCCTTCCCATTAAAAAGGATAAGGTTAAAAGTATAGCTGTTATTGGCAAGTGCGCCGAGACACCTATGATCCAAGGGGGAGGAAGTGCCTGTGTCAATCCTGAGAAGTTAGATAATGCCTTAGAAAAAATCAAGGAATTAGCAGGTGATGAGATAGAAGTTTCCTTTAATGTAGGTTATTCTGTCTGGACACAGATACATGGCTCAGAATGGCTAGGTGAAGCTGTAACCTTAGCCAGTGAGAGTGATATGGCAATTGTTTTTGTGGCAAACAATGCGTTCATTGAAGCAGAATCCTTTGATAGATCTACCATAAAGCTAGCTCCGGATATTGAAAATATGATTATAAGAATTGCTAAGAGCAATCCTAATACAGTTGTTGTGGTGCAAGCAGGTGGCGCGATAGATATGTCTGCTTGGATTCATAAGGTAAAAGCGGTGGTATTTTCAGGATATGCAGGACAAGCTAGCGGGGTTGCTACAGCACAAGTACTATTTGGGCTTGTTAACCCAAGTGGAAAGACAGCAGAAACTTTTCCAATGTGTATAGAAGATACCCCAGCTTACGATTATTATCCAGGCAACGGCTTTGCAGTTGCCTATAAGGAAGAGTTAATGGTGGGTTACAGGCATTATGATAGCGCTGAGAAAGAGGTATTATTCCCATTTGGTCATGGCTTATCTTACACCACCTTTGAATATGGCGACATCACCCTTTCCTCAGAAACAATAAAGGTTGGAGAACCGTTAACCGTTTCTATTAACATCAAAAATAGTGGGGACATAGCAGGAAAAGAAACCCTGCAGCTTTATGTAAGAGATGTTGTTTCTAGAGTGATTAGGCCTTACAAAGAGTTAAAGGGCTTTACAAAGCTTCATCTTGAGCCACAGGAGGAGAAGAAGGTTTCTTTTGTTCTTCAAGAGGATGCTTTTTCTTATTACAATATGAGCCTTAAGAAGTGGCATATAGAAGGTGGTACTTTTGAAATATTAATTGGTACCTCATCAAGAGATATTAGAGCAAGCAAAAAACTTCGCATCATTAATCCACATGACTTTTCTTAGGAGAGAATTTAAAAAGATTCTTTAGATAAAATGCCTGGTAAGTTGTTCTAAGACTTTAGGGGACGTAGCTGATTCATAGTCGATGTAGTATTGTTAAAAGAATGTGATGAACTTAAGGCTTCATGGAGTTAAATAAGTGGATAATAACTTAAAAAAGAAAAATAGATTAAGATGGGGGATAAAAATGAGAGTAGCTTATAGTAGCTCACTATATGAGTGGCCTACCAAAGAGAAGGGCAAGGTTCAAAGATTAAACTGGCAATTTAGCTATTTAGGACAAAAGCGTATTATTCCTTGCATCTACCGATTTAAAAGAGGTATTGTATTTGACCTCTTTACCTTAGTGGAGGAAGGGGCATGGACGGCGTTTTACAATAAGTATCAAGCCAAAGAGGAAGAAAGATTAAGTGAAGCCGAGAGAAGGCGTATTGAAGAGGAACATCCTTATCAAAGCTTCTCTTTAGCTAAGGTGTGGCTTAACGAGGAGGTTGCGAAAAAAGGATATAGTGCTAGTGGAGGTTTCTATTCCTCTTTAGAGCCTAATAAAAAGATGTATTTTGCATTAAAAAAGGCATATGCAAGGGAGCTAAAGGGAAGTAGTTGCTTTGGCTGTGAAAGA
>JAEXBC010000036.1 GCA_023457875.1 Bacillota bacterium
TAGTGTCAAGGTGGAAGCTGACTATCAAATAGCTAAAAGTAGTTATAAGGAAAATCTAATAGCAGAAAATCAATTGGTGGATGTGGCAGCAGTTAATGTATATTGGCATCAGGTGCAAAGAATGCAAATGCTAGAGGGCGCTTTTTGGGGGGGAGTGGCAGATGAAGAAGGAAGAAATCTTGCAGTCATTAGTGATACCTTAGCAGTCAAGCTTTGGGGAAGTGAAAAGGCATTCGGGGGTACCCTACATATTCAAGATCAGGTTTATCAAGTGGTAGGTGTTTACAAACGTTACCAAAAGATGAGACAGTATTACTTAGATGATGGGAAAGAAAAAATCTATATCCCATTAAAGAGTAGCTTAAGTGCTAAGTGGCCTATTAAGTTTATGGTCATTGATGGCACCAATCAAGAGACATTGCCCGAGGAAAAAGATTTACTTGCCATAGGCATAGACACTAGCGATGATACAGTAAGTCATAGAGAAAAATGGTTTAAGAGCCAACAGAGCTTGGCATGGCTACCCATTATGATGGGAGGGCTTTTGATACTTCCATTTAGCATAGGCAGTGTTAAAAAGGTGCTAGCTAATCATGAGAAAACATTGAAAACTAAATTACTCATACTATCAGGGACCTTCATAATGATGCTGGTTCTATTAAAAGTGTGTATAGCGAGAATTTATATCAATCCAAGTCAGTTGCCTAGTGAAAATATATTTGACTTAGCGTTTTATTGGGAAGAGATATTGAGTCAATGGCATGTGCATAATCAGCTCATTAGATACCCTTTCAGTCAGTTTGAAAAGGCATATCATTTACTTAAACACTGGACTTATTTTATTAATTTTCTTCAAATAATAATAGAAATTAAAATAATGTACATATATAAGCAACTCATAAGATAAATCGTAGTTAGGTAGTAAAAAAACAACTGTGATAGTAAATAAACCCTTTAGTTTAGTATAACCTAAGCTAAAGGGCTTTGTATTTATTAGATTGAATATTTTATAAATTAAGTAATTACAAAATATATTAAGGGTGATAAAATATATTTGAGGGCGTTAAATAAAACCGTTTCATGTCGTCTAAAGTCATTTATAGGGGTTATCATAAAAAGGAATGATGTCTTATTAAAGATAAAGCTACTACAAGCATTATTTTGGTATTTATATTAGGCATACTCATCTTTATAATGGTTAGTTTTTCTTATAAGAGCTATCAATTGAGTGTGAGAACGGCAAGTAAGGGTTATATAGATTTACAAGGGGAAGAATACAAAGAAAAGCTTATTCGGTTAGATGGACAATGGGAGTTCTATCCTGGTATCCAAGAATCAGAAGCACATTTTATACCTAAATCCTATGTAGATGTTCCAGGACACTGGAGAAATATTCGTTTTGAAGATGGAAAAATGAAAAAGTACGGATGTGCAACCTATCGACTCAATATAAAATTACCTGCTTCAGGTGAGTATTATTTAAGTACTAAGTTCATATCTAGTGCATATCGGATTGTGGTTAATGGAAAAGAAGTCGGGAAAAATGGAACAATGGGTCATTCTAAAGCAGATGAAAAAGCAAGTTGGAGACCCCAAATAGTACCTTTTTATGCCACTTCACCAGATGTGGAGCTTCTTATTCAGGTATCCAACTATCACTGCTATAATGGTGGGATTACTAGCAGCGTATTATTAGGACAGCATGAGGGAATGTATGATTATCAGGTTTTAAGTATTATCAAAGGAACAATTCTTATAGGTACCTTTTTAGGAATAGGTTTTTATTTAACACTACTTAACAAATCCATTTGTAAGAACTATATGTCTTTATACTTAGGGGTATTTTGCATCTCTTCGCTGATCATAGAAGCGATTATTGATTGTAGCATCATCTTTTATATATTCCCCAAGCTGTCGGTTGAAATGACTATAAAACTAGAGTATTTAGCTTATATGGGACAGCTTATCGCCATGCAGGGTTTTATGTGGTGTATCTATCTAAGGATGCAAAAAACAACTTATTTTAAGGTGATGAGAATCATCAATTTTGCCTATACACTCATTATTGTATTTACGCCAAGTGATGTATTTGGCTACAATGACCTCATTTATATGATCATTTTTGTGATGAACACCCTTTGCTATGGTAGAACCCTTGTAAAGATTATTAAAGAACGCAAAAAATATGCATTTGTACTATTCATAGGAATATGTGTCATGTGGTTAGGTAGTATTTTGGAAATATTAAATATCCAGTGTTACTTTAAGCATGCCTTTCTCATAAGCAATAATTTTTATATATGGGGTGTACTTGTTTTTCTACTATGCCAATCCTATGTATTAGCTATGGATGTGGAAGAAACCTTTGCTAGTGCTAAACAAGCCAAGGACATGGAGATTGCTTTTTTACAGGCTCAGATTTCTCCTCATTTCTTTTATAATACCCTAAATAACATTTATTACCTCATGGACCAGAATATATCCATGGCAAAGACCTTGCTTGTCAACTTTTGCAATTTTTTACACGTCAAATTTAAATTTGATTATACTGAGGCTGTTTTTTGTTCTTTAAAAGAAGAACTTGAGTTAGTACAGGCTTATGTTGAGATTGAAAATATACGATTAAATCATTTGCTACAGCTCAAAGTAGAGGTAGATGAAACCCTTTTACAAATGCCTTTGTTGCCTTTGATTTTGCAACCACTCATTGAAAATGCAATCAAGCATGGCTTTTGCGGAGCTATGATGAAGCTTCATATTCAAGTGTTTCAGAAGGGGGAAGAGGTATGTTTTATTGTTAGTGACAACGGCAGAGGCATGGGAAAGGATAGAGTGCTTCAAGTCCTACAAGAAAAGACATCCTCTAGTATCGGACTTAAGAATATTAATTATAGATTAATCAAGACTTATCAGAGGCAGCTAACGATTACCAGTATGATAGGACAAGGTACACAAATAGCCTTTAGCATTCCTAGGGAGGTGTAGCATGAGGGTAGTTATTGTAGACGATGAAGTTAACGCTATACAGCATTTGTGTAGTAAGCTAGAGCGCTATGATGCGATGACGATACAAGAGGTCTTTAGTGATTCTTGTAAGGCACTTGCTTATCTTATTAGAAATCCCTGTGACTTACTTTTTTTAGATATTAATATGCCAAATATAAGTGGCATTTATATTGCTGAGCAAATAGAAAGTCTTTATCCGAGGACAAAGATTTGCTTTATTACAGCCTATGATCAGTTTGCCGTAAAAGCCTTTGAACTGAGTGCAATCGATTATATTTTAAAACCCTATACGGATGAGAGATTAGATATTTGCATAAAAAAGCTACAAGCCTCTTTTGTAGCAAGTGAAGCCTTTGGCAAATTAAGTGAAACGTACCAGTATGATTTGGATATGATTTGTGGTTTTGATGATGAAAATATCATATTGATTAGTTATCATGATATTTTTTATATGGAAACCCTTCAAGGGGATTTACTCATTCATACGAAGCATAAGTCTTATATAGGGAATAAGTCATTAAACTTTTATGAGGAAAAGTTAAGAAAACGGTCTTTTTTTAGGACGCATAAATGTTATCTTGCCAACTTGGCAAAGGTGGATCGTTTTAGGCCCCGTATCAACTATACTTATGATATGTATTTTAAAGAAATTAAGGATACTATTCCAGTGAGCAGAAATAAAGTCAGAGAATTAAAGGTGTTTTTTAATGCATAGAGATTAAGAATCTAACCAATAAGGAGCGTGTATGATGGAACAAGAGCAAAAGATAAAAATAAGTGAATTAAGAAGGGGAGATATTCTACTGCTCTCGCCGGATATGACTGATTTTGAATCTAGACTAATTGCACTTATAAGTAGGTCGCCTGTAAGCCATGGGGCTATGAGTTATGATACTAAGGGAAACGTCATTGAGCAATCTCCACCTAGTGTCATGATTGATACGATTATGGATAGAAAGAATAGAAAAACGTATGTCATGCGGTTAAATGCAGATGTGCCTGATGTGGAACCAGTAATGGATCTTGCCAAGAAGTATTATGATGAGAAGCTTCCTTATGCGGACAATGCCATACCTTGTATTGGACTCTATTTACTCATGAAAGATATACAAGGGTCCTCTAAGCTGATGGGTTTATTGACACGTTTAATGAAACTTGAAATGTCACTTATAATAGCCTTTCTC
>JAEXBC010000037.1 GCA_023457875.1 Bacillota bacterium
TTTTTCAATAGTTCAATGGTAGTAAACTTCATCATAATCGGAGGACCCACCACTACTGCAACCTTATCTTGGACTTCGGATAGGTCCAGCTTATTTAAATGGGTTGTGATAAGCCCCGTAGCGCCTTTCCATGATTCATCTGCCTGATCCACGGTAACTGTAACATTTGCCGTATCTGACCAACGTTCTAGGTCATTAATAAACAAACGATCCTTTGGCGTCTTAAATCCAACAAGAACATCCATTTTCCTTATTTCTTCAGGGTGAGTGGCAAAATAGTCGATGGTTTTTCTTACTGGTGCTAAGCCAGTTCCTCCTGCAATAAAGGCAACATCTTTCCCTTTAAACAGATTTAAATCAAATCCGTTTCCATATGGCCCTCTCATAAAAAGTTTATCACCGGGTTTTAGTTCAAAGATCTTATCCGTCAAACGTCCAACTTTTCTAATGGTCATTTCCAAAGAGGTATCATCAAAATTACAGATTGAGATGGGTGCTTCTCCTACTCCTGGTATTGATATTTCCATAAATTGTCCACCGACTAACTTAGCTTTGTAGGCTACTTTGAAGGTATAATCTATTTCCGTTTCTTTTCGTATTTGTAGTATTTCACAAGCATGCGATAAATAAGGATTATTCACTTGCAGTTCCCTCCTCTACAATTTGATTAAGTTTGCTGATACATTTTGAAAATGCGATATACTCTGGACAGACATCGTCACATCGGCCACAGCCAACACACATATGCTCATCAAAGCGTTTGTAGAAGTCATTCACCTTGTGCATTGTCTTAAAGCGCATTCGTTCTCCTTTGTTATCCCGAAATCGGTGTCCACCCGCCATATCCGTGAAACCATCCACATGGCAGCCTGCCCACACTCTTCGTCTTTCTCCACTCATCTTATCATCGCTTAAAGTGACATCCTGCATCGTATAACAGGAGCAAGTGATACAAGAAGTATTGCAACGACCACATGCAATACAACGTCCCGCATATTCAACCCAGATATCATGCTTAAAGGTGTCCTTCGTCACTTTTTCAACTGGCGGAATCGTCACTTTTACTTTATTTTCTTGGACAAATTTCAGTTCAAAATCAATCTCACTTGCCTGCCTAATGCTATTTGTCTCAAGATCCTTGTCAACAATCTTAACACTTACGCCATCTGGCTCAAACCTTAGTGCACCATCATAATCACTTGCGATATTTGAGTTCATAGAGACACAGAAACAACTCTCAAATCCTTCCGCGCACTCAATCATCATAAATTTTACTAAAGCTCTTCGTCGCTGATAATAAAAGTCTATTTCTTTTCCGTTTTTCAAAAAAATAGTATCTAGTCTACGAATACCATTTAAATCACAGGGTCTTAACATGATGATCATTGGTTTTTCGTCAATAGGTGGTACCTTTGCCTCGTTATTTTCAAAACGAAAAAGTGTTTCACGAATTGGATAAAATATCTCTTTGGGTGAAAAATAAGATTTTTTATTAAGCTCTATTTCTTCTAGGGTTGATACTTCACCATAACCAACAACATCCGTTTCTGCAAATTTTCCTTTTCCCTTTCTTACTACCGGAGCAAAAATTCTGTACGAATGTGATAGTTCCTCCAGGTATACATTAAAAGCCTCATTTGTTAATTTAACGTCCATCTTTTTCCTCCTAAAATTAGTTTTTATGATTCAAGAACCTTTTACGGTTCGATATTTCTTCCTGCAATCTTTCCATATCTTCTTCTGTAAGCGTCAAGGCCAGCTTATCAATGATTTCTTTTGCAAATCCAGGGGCCTTTCCATAGGTGGATGCAGCAAGCATGAGTTCGCCGCACTCTCGCCTCGCCATGAAATCAAAATCTGAAGGATTAAATCTGTCTACAGTCTGGCACAGTATGTTTTGCTGTGTACATACCTCATAAATTCTACTGTTTACCTCTGTATTACTTGTGGCTGCAATGACTAAAAACCATCCTGTAAGGTCCTTGTCCTCTATTTCTTTATGAACCAGCGTCACCTCTTCATGATGTGACAGTAATTCCTTTGAAAAATCAATACTGATGCAGGTAAGTTCTGCACCGGCTTTGTAAATACTCATAGCCTTACGTGTGCCGATACGTCCGCCACCAACCACTAATACTTTTCTACCTCTTACATTTAACATGATAGGAATACTCATGTGTTATCCTCTCTTTCAAATTCAAACAGCTGCAAAAGAACCTTCTTATATTGCTCCAATTCCTCCATGTTCCTAACTTTCTTTAATTGGCTAATGGGAGCTTTTATCATCTGCCATAAACTGCTTCTGATTATATCCAAGACTTCCTCCTCTTGCTTTTCATTAAGACCCAGCTTTTTGATCTTCTGTATATTGGATTGGATAATCTCTGTTTGCCTTGTCTGAAATTCTTTGATAACATGGTCTACCTTTGAATGTAATATCCACAGTTTTAGCTCTTGTACCTCTTGATGAATCATTTGACTGATTTGATTTGCAGTCTCTTGCCTAATAGCCATATTCTCGTTTATAGTTTTCAAAAAGGTATCCAAGGTGACCACCTCTACCATCTCTTCCTGCTGCATGGCAGCATCGATATCTCTTGGTACTGCCATATCCAAAAAGGTTATTCTTTTTGTTATAGGCTGACATTTATCTCGATCGATAATGGTATGTGGCGAAGCCGTAGCAGAAATGACAATATCCATATCCTTTAGATAGGCGTATCGCTCATGATATTCAATTAATCGAACAGATGGACTGACATAAAAATCAATCTTGCCTTTATGCATACTTCTGTTCGTCAAATAAAGTTCCTTAACCTGTTCTGCTTCCAAGTATTTTAATATCAGTTGTCCCATCTGCCCTGTGCCAATGAGAAGGATCTTTCTATCCTTCAGACTTCCATACATTTTTTTTAGGTAGTCAATACTGATAGAGGCAACGGACAATTTATTTTCTGCCAATTTATATTCTGTTCTTACTTTTTTTGAAAAGGTAATACTTTCTCTTATAACCTTGTTTAAATATTTTTTGCAACTTCCCTTTTTTACTGCAAATGCCATAGCAGATTTTAACTGACCTAGTATTTCCCCCTCTAGAGCAACTAAGGAATCCAGCCCCGTTGCCACTTGATAGAGATGCTGCAATGCCCTATCTGTTTTATAAATATAGAGATAAGGCACGATCTTATCTCCTGCCATTGAAATGTACAACCCATTAACAGATTTTATATCCTGCTCTAGGTTACTTGTAGCAATATATATTTCACTCCGATTACAGGTTGACAAAATAACGAACTCCGGAATCTGTAAGCGTTTCATATCTTCTGTTGCTCTATTCTTCATAGAGGTGGTGAATGCCACCTTCCCTCGGATGTCTATATCTGCTTTTTTGTAAGATATGCCTATAACTGCTATTTCCATAAAAATGCCCCTTTTACTTGTTAACAAGCAAGTGAATATAAATTTCTCTTACTTCCTTTTGCGCCAAAAGGCTTTCCTTATACAAAGTCACTTCTTTTCCTGCTTTTATCAATTGTTTATAGATAGACTGCTCTCCCTCAAAAAGATCCATTTTCACATGATAGCCACTGGTTGTGAACAAAGGCACCATTGTTACTTGATTAGGTATATTGACCAAAATATCTTCAATGGGAGTATTTAGAGTCATAAAACTACTATTCCTATTCAGTTCTCTATAGGTTTTAATAAACTCCTGGTAATACATTTTAGATGCACCTAATGTACCATGCCCGACAAAAAGGATATGCCTATCCTTTTTAGGTATTCGTTTATGAATTGTAAGGGCTAGTTTTCTTACATTCTCATCATTTGTTAGGAATGCCTCCTTTAATACGATGCTTGAACATTTCCTTCCTGTGTCCAATTCATTTTTCACCTGCTGCACAAATTGCTTTACTCGCTGATAATCGCTGCCGCCGACTAAATGCGTTGGCATAATTGTGATAACAGTGTAATTTCCTAATTCACGTAAAATCAAATCATTCATATAGTCCATTTCAATATGATCTTCTTTTAGCTTATCAATTGCTTTTTGGGAACTAAATGCTAAGATGGTGGCTTTGCCTGTGGCTTCTTTTACTTCTTCAACAAGTACCATTAATTCATTCGCAACAGCTTCTATTTCAGATGTCCCAATATGGTTTATAATGATGAGTTCATCCTTCATATTTTCTTGGTCTCCTCATGGTGAAATCTTACTCTTTTCCCATGTAATAATAGGTTCCTCCAAGGAGCAAACCACCACCAATAAAGTTTCCGAGGGTTACAGGAATTAAGTTCATAAACATTCCACCAATGGATATACTATCTGGATGTTCAATAAACAAGCTTATTGCAAAAATGGTCATATTGGCAACACTATGTTCAAACCCAGCTGTAATGAATGCAAACAGACACCAAGCAATCATGATTAGCTTCCCTGACTCACTCTTCATTTTTAACGAGCAAAGCACAGCAAGACATACGAGTAAATTACAAAGAATTCCCTTTACAAGTAGTGCAGTGAAATCACCGTTCATTTTAGCGTCTGCAATACTCAAAATAAATTTTCCAGTCTCAGAACCCTGAATATGAGTTAACACATATAAACCGCCAATTATAAATGAACCAATAAAATTCCCGACATAACTCACTACCCATATCTTTACTGCATCTAACCATGTTACTTTTTTGTCAAGTGCGCCTACCATTAAGACCATATTGTTACCAGTAAACAATTCCGAGCCAGCCATTATTACTAAACTTAAAGCAATGCCAAAAGATAGCCCCATAAAAACCTTAGTATATCCAGAGCCTACCGCATTGGCATAGCCACCCACCACCATAATCAATATAATCCCAAGCCCAACATAGGCACCAGCCCAAGACGAGGCCACCAAATACTTTCCAATTGAACTCTTATAAAACGCCACCTTCTTTATAGCAGCTCCCGATAGAGCCTCTTTTGTTTCTTTAAACAAAATAAACACCTCCAAAATTTGTTATAGATTGTGTATTTCTTAACAATAGTATATAACACTTTGCTCTCCATAGTAAGTGTCAGCTATATAATTCTTTCACCTTTTTCATACTTCGATAATGGGCACTAATTGTATTAGCTAATAACTCTTCACTATGTTCTATAGATAAGAACATACACTCATATTGGGCTGGAGGCAATAGGACACCCTCCTGTAGCATATTTCGAAAATACGCTGCGTATTTTTCTGTGTTACACCTCATTACTTTCTTATAGCTATCAATGGGGCCACTGGCAAAAAACTGACATAACATACTTCCCACGCGATTAATTGTAACATCTTTGATATCCAAGGCCTGCAGGTTTTGATTAAAACCATCTTCAAGCATCTTTGCCTTTTCTTCAAGTTCTTGATAGATTTTCGGATTATTTTTCAGGTGCCTTATCACATTCAATCCCATTTTCATGGCTAGGGGATTGCCTGATAAAGTCCCTGCTTGGTACACACCACCAAGTGGTGCTACCTTTTCCATAATTTCTTTTTTGCCACCATAGGCACCTACTGGCATTCCACCACCAATGATCTTACCAAGACATACCATATCCGGTTCCACCTTGTAATAATCCTGTGCCCCGGAGTAAGCAATACGAAATCCCGAGATCACTTCATCAAAAATCAAAAGAGAACCATATTGGTTACATAATTTCCTCAGCCCCTGTAAAAAGCCTGGCTGTGCCTCTATTAAACCCATATTACCCGGAATTGGCTCTACAATAATGGCCGCTATTTCTTGTGCATATGACTCAAAAAGCATTTGGACATGTTCCAGATTATTGAACTCACTCACCAATGTGTTATCGATGATTCCTTGTGGAACCCCTTCACTGGTAGGTACGCCTACTGTCAATGTTCCCGAACCGGATTTTACAAGCAGACCGTCACTGTGACCATGATAACAGCCTTCAAACTTAATAATCTTATCTCTTCTGGTATAACCCCTGGCAAGGCGAATCGCACTCATTGTGGCTTCTGTTCCAGAATTCACCATTCTAACAAGTTCCATGGGTTTGTATGCATCGGTAATTTCTTTTGCCAACTCAATTTCAATTGCAGTTGGCATCCCAAATGTGGTTCCTTTATTTATCACTTCAAAAACACCCTCAAGTGAGACCTTAGAATGATGTCCTAAAATGAGTGGTCCCCAAGAACATACATAATCAATATATACATTTCCATCCTCGTCCTGAAGTTTCGCCCCTTCTCCGCATTTTGCAAAGATAGGCGGCATATCTACGCTATAGAAGGCTCTTACTGGACTATTCACCCCGCCAGGCAAATACTTAATAGACTCCTCATATAACAGTTTTGAACGCTCAGATTTCACTATAGATTTGCCTCCTTTTCAAGAATTCTAGCTATCTCTTTTGCAAAATAGCTGATGATTATAGATGCGCCACTTCTGCATATGGTAATTAGGCTTTCATAGATAGCACGTTCATCCACAATCCCCGCTTCTATTGCTTGCATTAACATTGCATACTCTCCGCTCACTTGATAGGCAGCGACCGGAACTGTAACACTTTGCTTTGCATCAGAAATGATATCCAAATAGGGCATGGCAGGCTTAACCATAATAACGTCTGCACCTTCCTCCACATCAAGAAGGATTTCTTTTAATGCTTCGGTTCGATTGGCAGGATCCATTTGATAGGATTTCCTATCTCCAAAAGCCGGGGCTGAATGAGCCGCTTCTCGAAATGGTCCATAAAAGGAGGATGCGTATTTTGCAGAATAAGCCATAATGGCAACATATTCATAACCATTTTGATCTAGCTTCTGGCGAATGGCTCCTACTCGCCCATCCATCATATCTGACGGTGCCACCATGTCCACACCTGCTTTGGCATAACTTAATGCTATATCGCTGAGCACATTTAAGGTTGCCATCCTATCAATTTCTTTGTTCTCCTTATAGATACAACAATGTCCATCTTCTTTATATTGGCACAAGCATACATCCGCAATAACATAAAAAGTGGGATCTTCTTCCTTTATGGCTTTTATGGCTGATTGAACAAGTCCATCTTCCTGGCTTCCTGAAGAACCATCCATTGATTTATGGGAAGTGGATGCAAATAATAACAAGCTTTTAATACCAAGCTTTTTGAAATTTGGAAGTTCACTGACCAATACGTCAATACTATAATGATATTGATCCTTTAAAGAAGAAATCTCTTCCTTAATATGGTTTCCTTCTACAAGAAATATGGGATATATAATCTGCTCCATTGTCAGCCTTGTTTCCTTTACCATCTGTCTGATGGTAGTATTTCTTCTAAGTCTTGTGGGTCTATTTGTCATATATATTTCCTCCATCATAATCTCGATATATTTCATCCACCATACCGTCAATGGTATATTCTGCCGGAATGAGGTCTACTTGTATATTATTTTTTATTAGAGCTTCTGCCGTCATTGGCCCAATGGCTACTATTTTCAAATTCGAGAGGATGTCACTAGCAGACATCCCTTCCTGTTTTACCCTTTCAATCAACCCCTCAACTGTTGAAGAACTTGTAAATGTTATATAATCTGCCTTTTTAATCAAATTCAAATCACAGTAAGATGAAGTGTCTGTTACCGTCTTATAGCAATCAATAATGACCGGTGTAATATATTTTTCTAAATCTAGTAGCCAGTCATTATCGCTCCTCTGTGAACGAGGCAGCAAGTATTTTCTTTCCGCAAAGTTCTCCGATTCAAACAGCTTAATAACCCCTTGCCTTGAAAAATTATCTGGCATTCGATCCGCCACGATACCATATTCCTTTAGGGTTTTTGCCGTTTCCTTTCCTACCACAATCAGCTCTAATCCATGTAGTATTCTTGCATCATATCCTAGTTCAAACAAAGCTTTAAAAAACATTTCAACCGCCACTGAACTAGTGAAGATTATTCCAAACATCTCTTTCAGCTGATTGATTTGATGTCTTAGAGCGTCTTGATTGATGGGTTCAAATTTTATGGTTGGCATCTCTATGACATTGGCACCAAGGGTTTCCAGTTTCTCTGAGAATTTTGAGTTTCTATCTTTTGAGCGTGTAACTACGACATTTACTCCCTCTAGCTTTTTATTATCATAGGAGGGTAGAAGCCCATGATAATTAACGACTTCTCCTACAACAATCAAAGCAGGGGGCTGAATCTGATTTTCAAGTGCAATATCCACAATCGTATGAAGTGAACCCGTATAAACCCTTTGCTCAGCCGTTGAAGCTTTATATATAATGGCAACTGGTGTCGTTTCTGGCTTACCACCTTTCAAAAGCTGGTCTACAATATGATTCAAATTTTTGACTCCCATTAAGAAGATAAGGGTTCCATCTAACTTAGCAAGCATCTCATATTGAATGGGATTGCTTGCCTCACTTATATGTCCAGTTATTACGTGAAAAGAAGTTGCTTTATTTCTAGCTGTAACTGGAATCCCTGCAGCTGCCAAGCCTCCGATTGCAGATGTGATACCTGGTATTATTTCCACATGAACTTTGTGCCTAATCAGATATTCTCCTTCTTCACTCCCCCTGCCAAAAACATAAGGATCCCCACCTTTTAGCCTCACCACAAACTGGTGCTCCTTCGATAACTTCAAAAGAAGTGCATTAATATCCTCTTGTTTCATGCTGTGTTTCCCTGCTTTTTTTCCAACATATATTTTTCTACATTCCGCTTTAGCCTCAGCTAGTAGAAAAGGACTCACTAATTCATCATACACCAAGGCATCGCAAACTCTTAATATCTCCAGTCCTCTCACCGTTATCAATTTTTTATCACCGGGTCCCCCCCCAACCAGATAAACACCCTTTTTCATTCATTCACCTCCATGATCGCCTTGGAAGCACATTGGTTTGCAAGTTCAACCAATCTGTCAATGTAGGACTCTTCCTCTATTCCACCCTCAAAAGCAAAGCTACCCTTTACTACTTTATCACAAGCTTCATTGCCAAACAGATAGTAAAACTTGCCACCTGTTTTACTATAATCCAAATATGCGCCAAGAGGTAAATGACACCCTCCATTCACAGCCGA
>JAEXBC010000038.1 GCA_023457875.1 Bacillota bacterium
CCTCTACAAAGGTGATTTGAATATTCTTCTTGGCTTCTGTAGTTTTTGAGTAAGTACAGAGGCCTACCTCTTCTGCTATGCTCCAAGGTAAATAAGTATAGAGATGATATAATAACGCTTTGGCATAGTCGCCTAACTTTTCAATAGGAACATCTAAAATGATAAAAATTTTCTTTTTGGTACCCACTGTTTTAAAAACAGCATAAATGAGTTTCAAGAATAAATCATTTTCTATCTTTAACGCCTTAAATAGTCCTTCTCTATCTTTAAAGTAAGGTCGGTCTGCCTCATAGACGATTGCCGCTAAGGTAGGCAGTTCACTTCCTTTACTCACATCATAGCTACTTGCAAACTCGCTAATTCCAAAGAGCTTTTCTGGTTCCTTGATATAACGCCTTTTTTCATTAGCTGATAGGACGTAGTTATGCATAAAGAACGTAGACCTAAGACCTGTAAAATCCTTGTTTTTGTAAACAGCTTGTCCAATAATAAGTTCTCCTGTGGGCAAGGGTAAAATCATAAACTGTGGCGGATACTTATTTTCATCGGTTTCTCCGCTTTTTTGTAATTCACTTGGTAGGTCATAGCTGCATAAGGGATGCAAGTTTTTCTTAATAAAGTCTAGCTTTAGCTTGGGTGATTTGGCTATACTATCGTAGCCATCTGTCTTTATAAATAAACCGCCTCTTTCTCTCGTATAGTATTGTTGCTCAATCATATTATTTCACCCCTTCATGACTACCTATGTAACCCAATTTGTACAAAAGCCATAAAAAGGGTTCATCAATACGCACGGGCTGAATAACTCCCTCTAAATGTCCTTCTACTGGGTTTTGTCCAAGGGAGGATACTGCAAAATAAGAAACATTTTTAAAATGTACCTCTACAGCATCTTTAAATGCCATATCCACCTTTTCAATAAAGCGTTGTACCTCACCATTAATATTGTTGTATTCATCTAGGTTGAAGAAATCTTTATGCATATAGTTTTTAAATATATTGCTATTAGCCTTGATATACTCGCCTTCTTCCTCCGTAAGCGTCGTTAGCATATCGCTTTTCGTGATGACTACAGCTGTAGGGATACTAGTTTGTCCATTCTCCTCATTTCCAATGAAATGCTGTGCTAAGGTAACCACTACATCTCTTGATTCTTGATATTGTGAAGTAAAATCGCCATTTTGTCCTTGCTGTAATTTATACCTAATGGTAGATAACTGAAGAGGATCAACTAAAAACAAAATCCCTGCTGCATTTTTTATATGATTGGCATAAAGCTCTAGGTATTCCTCCTCCACCATGCCCTCACCTGCCACATCAAAAAACACTAAGCTGAGCGGTGCTTTTTTTGTATCCTTAAATTTAAACTGAAAAATGAAGGGCTCTTGCTTTCTTTCCTTTTGGGTAGACTCAATCAGGCTATTTTGAATAAATAATGGGTCAACATACTGAGAGCGAAAACGCCTACTGGTTTCACTATTAATAGGCATACACGCAGCCTCAAAGTTATGCGCTGTAGTTGTTTCTAAGGTTCGAATCAAAGAAGCCATATAGACTGATTTGCCCACCTGTGAAGCGCCTATAATAGCGATAATATTGCTGGGCGCTCTTCCTGCTGAATAAGGTAGTTCGTTATGGCAATAGGGACATAGTCTCTTTTTGCTTTCCTCGTTATATTTATCTCTAATGCTAATAAGGACTTCGTCTACATAAGTCCTCTTCTCCATGGGTATATACTGCGGATGAATAATCGCTTCTAACTCTTCGCTTCCTTCAAGTCCAAAACGTTCTAGATAACGATTCAGCAGTTCATCCTCTTGTAAACAATACTCCTCATCTTCCTCCTTGAAGTGGGTAGCACGAAAAACCACTGAATCTGAGTCAAATTTATTAAAACAGTGCGGGCAGACAATTGGAAATCGCTTTTGAATCGGTTCTGGTGTTTTCCTGCCCCCCAATAATTCCTTTAAAAATCCCATCTTTCTTTCTCCCTCCTCCTTTTAATCCCACAAATCACATAGGTGATTACTGCCTAAGCGCTTTAAATGTTTGATCATCTATAGCGTGTGTATAGCTTTTATAACTTATATACACCATATATTTCTTTATATTCCACCTCATCGGATAGATAAATTCTTAAATACTCTTCTTTGTCTATTTCTATCTCAGGTAAAATATTATCCCCTGCTACAAAATCTTCAATAAACTTAAACTGCATTCCATCTTGGCTATTAACGGGAATACTTCCCTTCTTTTTTACGTAACAAAGCGTCTCTCTTGGTAGGTCCATTTCACAAAAAATATGCATTTGTACTAGCTTTGTGCGACTAAAAAGTTTCTTTTTTTCATTAAGCTGATAGTTGATGGCAATTTTTTTGGTCATCACTTTAATCTTATTACTGTTGTCAGGAAAATCCAAAATGTAGCCTTCTTCAGCTTCCTTAAAATAGGGGCAAATCCAATATTCCATCACACCTAAACCCACCTGTTGGTCTACAAAGCCTCCAAAACAAACATATTCATTTTTTGTATATTTGCGAAAGGGTCTATCAAAGTCAACAGCTTCTTGCACTAACAAATTCCTTTTATAGATATAAACCTGCTCTAGTTCATTAGGCCATTTAAAGCTAATGGTGACACGCTCATCCTCTATATGAGTCTTGATATTGGTGAGTTTGATATCCCCCTCTTGATAGGTTCTAACTTCCATGATGGACTAAACCTCCCTTGTTCCATGATAGCTGTCTTTAAAAGTCACAACCCCCGTGAAGGCAAGTAAGCAAATGCCAAATACAACCCAGTAACCTCCTCTAATTAGCCAGCCAGTAGTTTCTTCCTTGAATAGGACTTCCATACTCGCTCCCCCTATTAAAGCGCCAATGCTTCCGCCTATCATTAACCCCTTTGCCAAAAAGCGGTTATCAAACATAATGCCTATTCCTAATGCGATGAGTAAACCTATGGCGCCTAAAAATGCAATACGAAGCACCGCGTAAAGGGTTGAATCTGCCTTATCTCCTATACGTGCTTCTACTAATTCTCTTAGTTCATTTTCATATTTGATTTGTTCAAAGGCATTCTTTAGCATACCTGTGTTTGAGGTACTAAAGTGCTGACCTCCTGTAAGGGCTGCAATATCAATTAAATACTGTTCTTGGGAAGGATCAGAGTACATCATACCTATGGTAGAAATAGGAATCTGGTCCGCTACATAGGCACTCACAAGGCCAGCAATATCCTTTTCGGAATCATCCGTAGGATTTCCATCTGAAATCATAATCAAGCTGGCACTTCGGCTATTGGCTTGAGAGCTAATAAGATTATAGGCCTCATTAATCATAGCTTTTACTTCAGTAGACCCTTCTGCCCCTAAGTTAAGG
>JAEXBC010000039.1 GCA_023457875.1 Bacillota bacterium
AGTCATAGGAGGTTACGCCATTATTTCTGTCCGACATCGTTAGAACTTGATTGGCTGCATTATAAGTGATTTGCTCTGTGGTACCATCTGCATATAGGATGTATTTAGGTTGCCCTTTAATGGTGTAGGCATACTGTGTGACATTGCCCCTTGGGTCAATCGCCTTAACCTTATTGCCCCATTTGTCATATTCGTAGCTAATGGTGCCTTTGCTATCACTTTGCGTTAGCAATAAGCCGCGCATATCGTATGTGTAATTTACCTTATTCCCTGCTGGGTCGGTGCTGGAAAGGATCTGGCCTATGGCATTATAAACATAGGTGGTAACCTTACCTTCTCTATCTGTGGTTGTCCTTGGATAGCCATATTTATCATAGGTTACCAGCGTTGTATTGCCTTTGTAATCTCTCGTTGAGGTGACAAGGCCTGATTCTCTTGTGTAGGCTGCATTTGCGTTTTCCCCTTGATAGTAGTCTTGCTTGGTCACGACTTCTAAGAAGCCATCGCTATCATATGCATAAGAGGTTTTTGCCTCTGTTGGTAGCGTTGTGGTCATCAGTTGATTATTTTCACTATAGGTGTTAACCGTGACATTACCTTTTGCATCGGTGGTGGTGAGTAGATTCCTTCTATCATCGTAGGTGTAAAGTGTGGTATTACCTAGGGCATCTGTCACCTTAGTGGTATCACCGTATTCATTGTACTCAAAGGTGCTAGTATGACCATTGCCATCAGTGGCGCCTATTTTATGGTGATTGTCATCATAGGTGAAGTAATAGGTATTACCCAGCGCGTCGACTTCTTTCACCAACTGTCCATCTTGGTCTACTGTGCGATAACTGGTATTGCCTACATCATCTGTAGTCTCCAGGATTGTGTAAGTGCTGTTTCCTTCTTTTTTCCTTTGGTAAGCATATTTTTCTGTATAGCCCTCTGGGTAAGTTTGCGAGATCACGCGTTTGGACTTATCATAGCCAATCTTAACAAAGGTATAGCCCTCCCCATTGATACCACTTTCAACTAAGCCCTTGTCATTATAGGTAAAGGTGGTGGTATTGCCTATTGCATTAGTAACAGACTCGAGTAAGCCGGAATCTGTATAGCCTAAGTTGACAGTGCGTCCTTTTGTATCACTTACTGAGACAAGCAGTTTATTTGAGTAATCTAAAAGGATACTTTCTCCAATGGCAGTATCTGTTATACAGTAAACTTGTCCATCTCCATCATAACTTAAGGTTAAAACTTGACCTATTTTATTCTTCATTTCCACAAGGTGACCTTGCTTATCATAGGTATGGACTTGGAAATCTGAGCGCTCTAGTACATAATTTCCTTTGTTATCAACCGTTAATTTATCCCTTCTAGTCTGCCAATCTTCTGCAAAATAAGCTTGTTGGGCATCATTGTAGGTATAGAGGGTACCTTGACCAGGCCTCCAATAAATCATCACTTCTTTAGCTGATTTTTTCTGCAAATAGGAATCAAATGTATGACTCCAGCCTTTGCCAAGGGATGACTTTTGGGTTTGCTTAGAATTGTACTCAATGCCAAAGCTTAAAGAGTTAGAACCATTTACACTAAGCAAGGTCTGATCCAGTAGCTGTGCACCTGTAACAATATCTATTCCCTCGTCTGTGATTGCTTCTTGGCAACTAGCTTCTCTAAGTCTACTATTACTTAGATTAACTGGTAATAGGGTAATCTTCTTATTGATGGTGGTATTTAGTCCTGTGACAAAGAGCTTTCTGAGCAAATACTCTGCGTCAAAGCCGTTATCATCTTCTCCTGGGAAGGTGATTTGGGTTGTGTACTGGAATTTTAAGGTTTGATTAGGATAAAATTCTTTAATTTTAACTTTCTCACCTAGTTCGAGTACATTGAGTTCCTCTGTATTTTCATAGGTTACTTCATATAAGGGTGAATCATAAGTTGCGGCAATTTTTTCACCTACCTGCTTATAGGACTCTATATCACCTGGTGTTAGCATCAGATCATAAAGGGTTTTATCAGAGACATTGGTAAGCTCTACATCAATAATATAGTCTTCTCCTGAGATAGCTTTCTCAGGTGCTTGTACATACATAGAAAGGGCACTGCTTCCCCATACCTTCAGTGGTGAGGCGTTTTGGAAGGTAAGATGCTGAGGCAAATTAAAAGGTTCTAAAACACCATTGACGTTTACATCTAGCGTATAATCCCCTTCCTTATCTCCTCTTACATACCAAACTGCCTCGCTTTGTTGTCCGCCTGCTAAATCTTCTAGTTCTTTCTCTAAGCTCTGCTCTTCTTTGGTAGGTGCAAGGCTTAAGCCCTCTGGCAAGTTAAGCTTTGCCATAATTTCATCTAGGCTAATTTCTGGCACGCTTTGATTAATAATCTCAAGCCTTACTTCAAAGAATTCTTTAAGGCATTGGATTTCTATAGGTACTTTTAACACATAAATGGTAGGAAGCTCACCTTGCGCAGCACCTCCACTTGTCCCTGTTGCATAAATATAATAATCACTATCGCCAGCCTTAACGTAATGATAATTCCCTTTAAAATCACTTGTAAAATTCCCCGCAAAAATTTGTCCACTTGAATTCACATAGATAGTATGCTTTTGATTTTCTAGTGCATTCCCATTTTCTTTGCGTTCAAACTCGAAATTAATGGTGACATCAAAAACCTGAATATTGTCAGGATCAGTTGTATCGATGCCTAACTCCTTAATTTCATCCATTTCAAGAGGTTTAATAATCACATCCCCCTTGATAATCCCTTCTCTTCTTACATCAAGGGTAAGGGTCTTGGTTTCACCTGCTTCAAGATAAACGCTTCCACCTGCTTCCCCCTTTTTCCCTGCAAAAACAGCTACGCTATAGTTATCAGGTATCAAGTTTACTTCTAGCTTTCCAAAAGAGGTGGTGTAGAATAAATTTTCTGTGTTGGCAGTATTTGAAGTAATATAGATATTAGCATCACATACGCTACTGTCATAACTATTTCTAACATCAATAATAAGCTTCGCAACGTCTTCTTTTCTAACTGGTTCAATCTCTAGTACTTTTTCGGCTACGTTTCCAGCATAATCCTCTACTTCTAGCTTCACCTCATAGATTGCCTTTTTCGCAAATATATAGTTTACTGTATCCCTTTCACCTATTAACTCATTATTGACATACCACCTATAGCTTTTTATACCACAATTATCTGTTGATGCACTGGCATCTAGAAAGACAGTTTCTCCAATTATTGCTTGATTAAGATTTACTAACTGAGCTGTAGGTGCTTGTGTATCAGGCACATCATAGGTAGTAATGATGGTCTCTTCTGTAGCTTCATTCCCCTGTTCATCTGCTGCCACTACACCATATGTATATTGCTTTTGAGGCGTCAGTGACTTATCGAGGTATGTATTACCTTCTCCATAGTATAGTAACTGACGTTTTGTGCCTGTGTATCTATAAACTTTGTAGGTTGCACCTTCTTCTTGGCAGTCAAAGTAAAGTTCAATGCCATC
The DNA here is from genome assembly GCA_023457875.1 of Bacillota bacterium. Lineage (GTDB taxonomy): Bacteria > Bacillota > Clostridia > Lachnospirales > Cellulosilyticaceae > Cellulosilyticum. The sequence goes on from JAEXBC010000039.1 coordinate 3,503, forward strand.
TTCCACGGTGGTCGCATCAAAATCCACATTGCTAGGAGGCGTATGGTCAATATATACTTCATATAGCCTTTCTATACTTCTATTACCTGAAGTGTCCATGGCTGTAACTCTAAAGGTTGCTGCTCCCTCTCTAAGGGTATGTGTATCTATATTAAAACTGGTTCTAGCACTTGATACTTTGCTAAAGGATTGGCTGGTCAATAAGATAAAGTTTTCTCTTCCTGCATCCTTTACCTCAATACTAATTTGTGCAAGATAAAAATCATCCTTTGCATAGATGCTAAATGGTTTTTTAAGATTTATCTTATCGTCCCAGCTAGTGGATATAATAGTAGGTGGTGTTAAGTCAGCTGCAACTGTATAAGTGGCACATATGCCTTGAGTTGATAAATTACTTGCTCTATCAAGGGTATATAGGCGATACTCATAAGTTTCTCCTGGATCGACTAAATAATCCACGAAGCTTTCTTCGTGCGGTGGTCTAATTGCAAGAGTGGCATAGCCCACTTCACCCTTTGTACGCCTTTCTATCTTATAGGCAATGACATCCTCCATCATTTGTGGCTTAACCCAATTAAGAATGAGCGCCGCATTTTCTTCTTTAATCTCTAGCTTTTGTACATCAGGAGGTGGTGTTTTATCTATTTCATTAATGAGAATAGGACATTCTTCATCCTTCATTGCCACTGAATCTATCCCTACTACTTTAGCTCTAATATAAATTGTTCCCTCCACTTCATCTTCCAATGTCATTTGATAAGAGCCTGAATAAGCTCTGGGTGCACCTAAAATAGAATAAGTAACAATCTCACTCCAATTCATCTGATCTCTTGATTTTTCTAGAATAACCGCTTTAAGACCTTTATTATGATAAAGTGAAAATTGGATAGGAATCATATGATTATAGGCCCCTTGATAAGGTCCAAATGCACTTACACCGCCTACCGCATCCACCTTTTTCATGAAAAATACTTGACTTACACTCGTCAGCTGAACTTCATTATTATTATCAAATTTATAAATCGTAACTTGATAATTTTTTTCTGGCTCTAGGTTAGCTTTTGTAAAGCTTCTCTGCGTCAGATCTAATTCTTCATTACAAACGGTTTTCCCGCTTTCCATATCAATGATCTCAACAATATAATGCCCTAACCGAGAGGTATTGGTTGCCTCCCAATCAATCTTAACTGTTCCATCTCCAATAGTAATGTTCTTCAGAAAAAGTGTATTATACTGAATTTGATAGGATTTTGTTAATTCATTTTTGTTACCCAAGATATCTACAACTTCATACTTAATATTGATGGTGACTTGATTAGCTGGCATTTCTAAACGCCCACTCAACCTAGCAAGACCAGTATTGTTAGCAAAACACACCCACTCTTTATCTACTGCATCCCAATAATATATCGCAAGACTTTGAATACCATCATGATCGATTCCTTCAATTTCAAATGTTGTATCACTACTAATGACATGTTCTGTAGGAGAAATGATATTAATTAGCGGCTTTCCTTCAAGGTTAATACCTGCCGTTACCACCTCTGAAAATGGACTTTCTTGCTGAAACTGATCTATTGCAGTTACCTTGTAATAATACATTTTGCTGTTTAGAACGGCGGTATCTTCAAACTGCAAGGTTGTACCGTAGGGAACACTTCCTATCATTTGAAATGTCTTATCATCGTCTGATCGATAGATTTGATAGGTGGCAATATCTTTTTCAATATTGCTATCAAAAGAAAGGACTACGCTTTTTTCTTTTGCCATTGCTGATAGGTTTTTTGGTGCTTGTGGTGGTGTTCTATCAACTACATATCTAGCCGTCATTTCTACACTGCGACCTACATTATTGTAGACGGTAAAACGGATGTAATAGTTGTTTGATGAAAGGTCTTTCATCTGCCATTCATAGCTAAACCATTTATAGTCCTCATTAAAACGACTTACTTTTACATCGGTAGCCAATGTTTCCCAGTTCATTCCGTCTAATGAAACTTCAAATTGAGCATAACCATCCTCAATGTTCTTATCATTGATACATACGATTTCTAGTTTTTGTCCTTTCTCTCCCCCTATGGTTGTTCCTGGCTCTGGTGCAACTTGAGCAACCTGAATAACACTTGCTGTAACCTTTAGTTTCTCCGATAATTGTGACACATTACCAGATGGATCTACAGCCTGTACCTGATAAATATAGTCGGTACCTTCTTTAATTTGATTATCAATATATAATGGCGTATCACTACGACCAAGTGCTTCACCATCCCTATAGATTTGATAATATGCCACGCCTACATTGTCTTTTGATGGTGCCCAACTAAAGATAATAGCTTGTGCTGTCTTTGATTTAAGCCCTAGTTTAGACGGAATGGTTGGATTTTGTGTATCAGGACTTGTCGTAATCTCTAATAAATTGCTTGGCTTAGAAGTGTTGCCTGCCTTGTCATAGGCGATCACATAATATGTATAGGTCTTATTAACCTCTAAGTTTGTATCTGTATATTGAGTCGTATTTACATCTATTAGCTTTTCGCCATTTCGATAGATTGTATATCCACCAACAGCATAATTATCTTCACTTTTACTCCATTCTAGTGTCACTTTTGTATTATCTATCTCTGTTACTTGTAATGGTTCGTTCGCCTCCCCATCTCTTCCAAAATGAATATAGCCCTCTGAATTAAATCTAATGTTTATAATCTCAGGTAAAATACTGTAAATGCTAAATTCATCTTCTTCTCTTGGTAAAAAATACGAATTAGGACGATAAATAGCCCTTGGAATAACATCTCCTCCTGCATACTCACCTATAAAGCTACCGTCCTCACCTTCAACACTGTTTCCTTTTTTCCAGTATCCATTATCCCATACGCCAAAATTCTCATGTCTTGCTCTACCATCTTTTACGTAATCAATACTAGCAAATGTAATTAATCTAGCATTAACTGATGTATCAGTAGGAATATACCATAAAGGAATAGCACGATAATATTGAGTATTCCAACTGATACTAATCTCCGTAACTCCCGCTGCTTTTAGTTGTTCTTCCTTCTCAATAAGGCTATTGTAAATATCTTTATTCCCCTCATCTGAACTTTCATAAATATATTTATAAGGTGCGATTATTCCACCTTTATTTACTTGTTTGATTTGTGGGGTAGATGGCGGCATGTTATCATAAATAACTGCCTTGCTTTTGTATGATTCGTTGCCATCATTATCAAATGCAGATACAGTATAACGATATAGTCCCTCTTCTTGCACGGTATCGATAAAACGTACCGTTTTGCCATTAACTTGTCCTACTCGCTGGTCATCCCTATAAACATAATATCCAGATAGGCTCACATTATCTGTAGAGCTCTCCCATTTTAAAGTAACATAAGTACCAGTCTGATTAAGTATCGTTAGATTTTGTGGTGTGGTAGGTGCCTGTCCATCTGCTGCTGTCACAATGCTTAAAGGCTCACTAATCACCGAAGCATTTTTAACAAAGTCATATGCCACT
>JAEXBC010000040.1 GCA_023457875.1 Bacillota bacterium
ACATGATTGAGTACACTAGAAAGTAGCATACAGCATACAAAGCCTGATTGAATCAACATGGCAATCACAAAACCGATAATCCCCTTATTAGGAACGAGGGTTAAGACAAGACCAATACAAATGAGTGAACCTACCACATTCACCTTAAAGGTTTGCTTTTGCATACCTAAGCCATTCATTGCCCCAGTTAAAATGTTTTGTAGATACAAGAAGGGACAGATAATGGCCAGATAGTGAAGAAGCCGCCCTACATCCTCTGAGTTATAAAAGGCAATGGCAATTTCTTTCGAAAAGGACAAGAAAAGTGAAGTGGCGCCAATACCTATTAGGGCAGAAAACTGAATCGCCCGAGAGAGGGTGCGTTGTAGAACGGAGTTATTTTTCATTTCTAGTGCTTCTGAGATGGCAGGCACAAGGGCCGTAGCTAAAGAAGAAGTCACCATAGAAGGGAAAAATAAAAGTGGTAATGCCATACCACTGAATTTGCCATAAACGCCAAGGGCCTCGCTACTAGGTAGACCATACTGCTGTAAAGTGATAGGGATTAATATATTTTCAAAGGATTGAAGGCCTGAGGTGAGAAATCGGTTGGCTGTAACAGGTATGGATAAAGCAAGTAGTTTATTGAAGGCTTCTCTTTTAGGAAGTGTAATGGGGGTCAAAATGGTTTTTCTTTTTTTCATAGAATAAGCGATATAGGACATGATAAAAGAGAAGACCTCGCCGATACACATACCTATTACGCCCAAGGCACAAATGTATGCCATACCCATGGGAATCAAAAGTCCTGCAAATAGATAAATAGCGCACATACGTGCAACTTGTTCCACGATTTGAGCTAGTGCTGTAATGGACATATCTTGGTGTCCCTGAAAATAACCTCTCAGGCAACAAGCTGTAGACATAAAGGGGACGCACAAGGCAAGGATTTTGAGTGAAAGCGTGGTAACGGGCTCATGAATATAATAGGTAGCAATAAAGGGTGCAAATAAATAAAGTAGGGCAGAAAGTGCCAGACTTAAGGGAATGGAAATAAGTAAAGAAACCCTTAAGATACGGATGGCATTTCCTGATTCACCCTTAGAAACCTCAGCAGCCACCATTTTTGCAATAGCCATGGCAATACCGGCTGAAGAGGCAGCCCATAGAAGCATATAAATAGGAAACAGAAGCTGGTAGAGTCCCATGCCCTCAGCCCCCATGATTTGAGATTGATAAATACGAAAGCCAAAGCCAAGTAGGCGAGTGATCAAACTAGCTACGGTTAAAATTAAAGTACCAGCTAATAATGTTTTTTTATTCATAGGCTCTCCTTTCTAAAGGCTCTAATAAATTTACAACTAGTACAATTTATGAGACAAGACTTAATAATATGTAGACTATTTCTAAAAATAGGAAACATTTTACTTTTAAGTTGAGAAAAGGTGAGGAAATATATATAATAGTATAGGGGAATTTTAAGTGGAGGTGAGTTACTTATGGAAATGCAAAATTGGAAGCGCATTTTATTACCTTATGCACAAGCAGTAGAGGAGTTAAAGGTTAAATTTAAAAGTATTCGAAGAGAATTTATTGCCCTAGACGAATATTCACCTATAGAATTTGTTACAGGTCGAGTTAAAAAGATTTCTAGTATTCTAGAAAAAGCGCAAAAGAAAAATATCCCACTTGAAGAAATTGAAGAAAAAATAGAGGATATTGCAGGAATAAGAATTATGTGTCAGTTTGTTGAGGATATTTCTAAAGTGATTGACATTATTAGAGCAAGAGATAATAAGGACTTGATTATTGTAGAAGAGAGAGATTATATTAATAATACAAAAATAAGTGGCTATAGAAGCTACCATATGATTATTAAATATCCTATTCAAACAGGACACGGAGAGAAGTGGATTTTTGCAGAGATTCAAATACGTACCCTAGCCATGAACTTTTGGGCAACTATTGAACACTCTCTGCGCTATAAATATAAACAAAATATGCCGAAACATATTCAAGAACGCTTAAATAAAGCAGCAGAAGCAGCTTTTTTATTAGATCAAGAGATGGCTGAGATTCGTGAAGAGGTCCTTAAATGCCAAGAATCCTTCCAAGAAGAATCCAATGTAATTGGAGATATATTTAGCTCCATTCAATCTCTAAATAACAAGAAGAATAAGAAGGATATGAATGAAATTTATGAAATTTTTTGGGCGTTGTGGGAACAGGGTGACATGGGCAAGCTAAAAGAATTTAGCGAAAGCTTAGCGCATACCACTTAAACCAAATGAGAGAGGATGTTGAAAATTGCCAATTAGAGTACCGAATGCATTACCTGCAGTTGATATACTACAGCAAGAAGACGTTTTTGTAATGGATGAAACAAGAGCCGTCACTCAGGATATTAGGGAGCTAAAGATTGTTATTTTAAATATTATGCCCACCAAACAAGAAACGGAGGTCCAGCTACTTAGACTGCTTAGTAATACACCTCTCCAAATAGACATTACGCTCTTAAGACCAGAATCCCATGAAAGTAAAAATACCTCATTAGAGTATCTACAAACCTTTTATAAAACCTTTCAGGAAATCAAGGATACCAATTATGATGGTATGATTATTACAGGAGCTCCAGTAGAACAAATAGAATTTGAAGAAGTGAATTACTGGCAGGAGCTTACGCAAATCATGGAGTGGAGTAAAAAGCATGTTACCTCCACTTTACATATCTGTTGGGGTGCACAGGCTGGGCTTTACTATCATTATGGTATTAAAAAGTACCCACTAGAAGAGAAGCAATTTGGGATTTTTGAACATACGAAGGTGGAGAATGAAAAGCTTCTGCAAGGTTTAGATGACTTTGTTTTTATTCCCCACTCTAGACATAGCCAGGTAAGACGAGAAGACGTAGAAGCAGTAGAGGACATCAAACTCCTTTTACACTCAGAGGAGGCTGGTGTAGGGGTAGTAACCTCCAAAGACGGAAAATACATCTTTATAACTGGCCATGCAGAGTACGATCCATTCACTTTAGACAAAGAATATAAGCGAGATTTAGATAAGAACTTACCTATCGATATGCCAAAGCATTATTATAGAAATGATTGCCCTAAGGAAGGCATAGAAGTACGCTGGCGCTCTCATGCCTATATCATCTTTTCTAACTGGCTTAATTATTATGTATATCAGGTTACACCTTACGATGTAGAGGCTATCGGAAGTAAGGACAAATAGCTAAAATTTAGAATAGGCAAATTCACTGGTCATAGGTAATAGATTTAAGATTTTTGGGGAATAATGGAATAAGAGCATAATCAACAATCTTTCTATAGTATTTGGTCATACTTTGGGTTGTTGAAGATGCTCTTTTTATTTATTCATTTTTACAAGCTACTAACATATATTATAAGCCTTTATTTTTAGTTGATTTTTCATTGCAGGTTTAATTCTATGACACTTGATTTTTTGAATATAAGAAATGCGATGATGGAGAATTTAGGGTGAGATTATTTATTATCGCTTTATGTTGTAAAATGTAAAATCTAGATATATAATTTAATAATATATATAATTAGAATATTTTGCATATAGGTTTTTCTTTTTGTGAGGGGGAAAGTGTTGTGGGTGTAGTATATATTGTCAAAAATAAGTTGGATTCAGGAAAAGCAAGTTATAATAAAGAAATATTGGAACATGCAAAGGAAAGTTTTAGCAGTGGTAATTGTAAATATTACAATACTAGACAAGAAGACGGGAAAAAACTATTTGAACTTAAAAAAGATATCAATAATACAAAGGGAATCATTATGTTAATTTCTTATAAAGGAAAGGGAAAAGTAGAAGCAGATGATTTTTCTAAAAGTGAAATAGAAAGTATTTATATTGGTAAAGCAGATACTGTTGAAGATACTAGATGTCAAGGTGTATGTAATATTAAATATCAAATGCACAAATATATCACTAATGTTCCTGTTATTATCAATTTATTGGATGATTTAGAACTTGATTTGGGCAATGATTTTGAGGATAACTCATACTTAATCATAAATAGCTCTAAACAGATATACAGTATAC
>JAEXBC010000041.1 GCA_023457875.1 Bacillota bacterium
GATTATGGACAGCAGCACGTAGAAACAGGAGATCTTATTGTTTACACTTCAGCAGATAGTGTCTTTCAGATAGCGGCCCATGAAGAGATTGTACCGTTGGAGGAGTTATATCATTACTGCAAAGTGGCAAGGGAAATACTTCAAGGAGAACATGGTGTGGGAAGGGTGATTGCAAGACCCTTTGTTGGCAAGTACCCAGATTTTAAAAGAACAGCCCACCGTCATGATTTTTCTTTGATTCCTCCTAAGCGAACAATGCTTGATGTTTTAGCAGAAAATAAGCTAGATACCATAGGAATTGGTAAGATTTATGATATCTTTGCAGGCAAAGGCGTCAAACAGACTCAGTCTATAGTAAGTAATGTGGATGGCATGGAAAAAACACTAGAATTGCAAAAACAAGATTTCACCGGATTATGTTTTGTGAATTTAGTGGATTTTGATATGATGTACGGCCATCGCAATGACGTGGAGGGTTATGCCCGTGCAGCTACTGTATTTGATGAGCAGCTAGGTACCTTTATGGAAAACATGAAGGAAGAGGATGTACTCATTATTACAGCTGATCATGGATGTGATCCAGCAGCTCCTGGAACAGATCATACAAGAGAATATACACCAATGCTTGCATACGGACAGGGTATTAAGCAAAACATATCTATTGGAACGAGAGAATCCTTTTCGGATATTGGGGCCACTATTCTAGATTTCTTTAACCTACCTATAGAAATTGATGGAACCAGTTTCATGAAAAAAATAATAAAATAAAGGAGCCAAACCTATGATAGAAGATAAGGTGCTTATTGCAAAAGCCTTTGAAGCCCAGGAAAAATCCTATTCGCCCTATTCCCATTTTAAAGTTGGGGCAGCCCTTCTTGACAAAAACGGAAAGATCTATTTAGGCTGTAACATTGAAAATGCGGCCTTTACCCCAACAAACTGCGCGGAGAGAACGGCTTTTTTTAAGGCAGTTTCAGAGGGCGTAACGGAATTTGAGGCCATTGCCATTGTTGGAAATCCAGAGGGGATTCAAAAAGGCGAAGGAGAATACTGCGCACCTTGCGGCGTTTGCAGGCAAGTTATGGCAGAGTTTTGTAATACTAAAAACTTCCGTGTACTTCTTGCAAAGAGTGAAACAGACTATAAAACATTTTCTCTCGAAGAACTATTACCGCTTAGTTTTACAAAGGATGATATGAAATAAATACGTAGACAAGGAGGGATCAGGAGTGGAGCATGTAATAGAAATGAATCATATTACTAAGGAATTTGGTAACTTTAAAGCAAATGATGATATTACATTGCAGGTGAGAAAAGGAGAAATCCATGCGCTCTTAGGAGAAAACGGCGCTGGAAAATCAACACTGATGAGTGTGCTGTTTGGCCTTTATCAAGCTGAAAAAGGTGAAATCAAAATCCGAGGTAAAGAAGTAAAAATTAATAATCCCAACGATGCCAACAACTTAGGGATTGGTATGGTACATCAACATTTTAAACTGGTGCACAATTTTACAGTACTTGAAAGTATTGTCCTAGGCAGAGAAGTGACAAAAAATGGTTTTCTTAAAATGGATGATGCTAGGAAGAAAATCGTTGAGCTTAGTGAACGCTATAAGTTTAAGATTGATCCCGATGCGTATATTTCAGATATTACAGTAGGTATGCAACAGAGAGTTGAAATTTTAAAGATGCTGTACTGTGATAACGAACTCTTGATTTTTGATGAACCCACGGCAGTACTTACGCCTCAGGAAATCGAAGAGCTCTTAAAGGTGATGAAACAACTGGTATCAGAAGGAAAATCAATCATTTTTATCACCCATAAGCTTAATGAGATTAAACAAGTAGCGGATAGGTGCAGTGTTCTGCGTAAAGGGAAGTATATTGGTACTGTAGAGGTTTCAAAGACCTCCAAGGAAGAAATGTCAGAAATGATGGTTGGAAGAAAAGTAAACCTTTCAGTAGATAAAAGTGATATTGAGCCAGGTGAGCCAGTCCTTGAAATTCAAAATATGACGGTGAAGTCAAGGTTTACCCATAAAAATGTTGTTCAGGATGTTTCTTTTAAGGTTAGAAAAGGTGAAATCGTGTGTATTGCTGGAATTGATGGCAATGGCCAGTCAGAGCTTGTCTATGGCATTACCGGCCTTGCGCCAATTGACTCAGGGAAGGTGCTTATAAAAGGGAAGGATATGACAAGTGACCCGGTTCGTAAGAGATCCCTTGCGGGTATGGCACATATTCCAGAGGACAGACATAAGCATGGTTTAGTTCTAGATTACTCACTAGAAGAAAACCTTGTACTACAGTCTTATTTCAAACCACAGTTTCAGAAAAATGGTTTCTTGAAATTTGGCGCAATAAGAGAATATGCAAGATATCTAATAGATAAATTTGATATTCGTTCTGGGCAAGGAGAACTTTCTGTAGCAAGAGGGATGTCTGGAGGTAATCAGCAAAAAGCAATTATTGCAAGGGAGCTGGATAGAGATCCTGATATTGTTATAGCTGTTCAACCAGTACGTGGGCTAGATGTTGGTGCCATTGAATATATCCACAAGCAACTTGTGAAACAGCGGGATAGTGGGAAGGCAGTCCTTTTAGTATCCTTTGAACTAGATGAAGTGATGACCCTTAGTGACCGTATCTTGGTCATGTATGAAGGAGAAATTGTTGCAGATGTTAAACCATCAGAAGTAACGGTCAATGAACTTGGGCTTTATATGGCAGGAACGAAAAGAGGTGCTATAAGTGAGGGTTAAGAAAAAAACAAAAGAAGAAAACAAGAGTTTGATTAATTTTTTGTCTTCAGTACTCGCGATTGTTGCTGGTCTTATTATTGGCTTTTTTATCTTGTTATTTAGTAACCCACAACAGGCCTTGCCAGGGTTTTTAACCATCCTAATAGGCGGCTTTTCAGATGGGCTTGCTGGAATTGGACAGGTATTTTATGTAGCAACACCCATCATTATGACAGGGTTATCTGTAGGCTTTGCCTTTAAAACAGGATTATTTAACATTGGTGCTTCAGGTCAGTTCACCATGGGAGCCTTTGCTGCTATTTTTGTTGGCGTCAAGTGGGACTGGCTTCCTTCTGAGATTCACTGGATTGTTGCCCTTTTGGCAGCAGCACTTTTTGGAGCCTTATGGGGTCTTGTACCAGGTATCTTAAAAGCCTTCTTAAATGTAAATGAAGTAATTTCCTCCATCATGATGAACTATATTGGAATGTATCTGGTGAATATGATGGTGGTCAAAAATGTTTATGACCAAGTCAAAAACCAATCTATGCCTGTTAAGTCAGCGGCTAATTTGCCAAGGCTAGGTCTAGATCAGATATTAGGCCCTAATATGAACATCGGTATCTTTATAGCCATTTTATTCGTTATTTTGATTTATATCTTAATCGACAAAACAACCTTTGGATATGAACTTAAGGCCTGTGGACAGAATCCTGATGCTAGTAAGTATGCGGGGATTAATGCCAAGAGAAATATTGTCTTATCCATGAGTATTGCAGGGGCTCTTGCTGGAATTGGTGGGGCACTATTGTATCTAGCAGGTTCAGGTAAACACCTTCAGGTACTAGATGTTATTGCATCAGAGGGCTTTAACGGTATTTCAGTAGCTTTACTTGGACTTTCCCATCCAATTGGTATTCTATTTGCAGGATTGTTTATCGGACATATTACAGTAGGGGGTTATAACCTTCAGCTTTATGATTTTGTTATTGAAGTCATTGACATTATTATCGCCGTTATTATTTACTTTGGAGCTTTTGCGCTGCTCTTTAAAAACATTATTCGTAGCTTCACCAAAAGAGTAAAGGAGGATAAGTAAGTATGAATATACTTTATTTTATTATTCAACAAACCATGTTTTTTGCCATTCCTCTTTTAATTGTTGCCCTTGGTGGTATGTTTGCTGAACGAAGCGGCGTAATCAACATTGCCCTTGAAGGAATTATGGTTATGGGCGCCTTTGTGAGTATCTTCTGTATAAGTATTTTTCAAAACAGCTTAAGTGGGCAGGCACTCTTGATTTTGGCGGTGCTTATCGCAGCCCTAAGC
>JAEXBC010000042.1 GCA_023457875.1 Bacillota bacterium
GAAGGTATACTGACGATGGGGTTTGGATTTAAGGATAGTCGAAGTATCATTACTTACAAAGAAGATAAAATAGCAGGAGGATACCAAGCTTATAGAAGATGGGTATTCCCCCTGCTTTTATTTGTTATAAACGGTATTTACATCCCTATAGTAGTCATTATGGTCAATATGAATACCACTCTCACAACCTCTCCAAAGAAAAAAGCCAAGAAGACAGGAATGGCTATTATGTTCTATGGGATAGTAATCGGCATGATGGGATACGCAAGTGTTCAACATATCGTTGGCATAGCCTATAGTGTAATAGCAATGCCTATTCTTCACCAAACGCTGTTTGTGATAGACCGCTATTGGGAGGCAAAGGCATTATTATATGATTATCCCCTTAGAGGGGTGCGCATTTTAGAAATCAATCATAAGCAATATGGAAAAGGACTTGCTAGAGGAGATATTATACTAAGTATCAATCAAAAAGAACTCAGTGAAACGGATGAGTATTATAAAGAGATTGAGATAAATGATAGACGCATATGGCTAGAAGTTGAGACCTTGCACAAAGAGTATAAGCAAATAAGCTATACGCCTTTACAATTAAGATCTGCTGGTATCATCTTACTACCTCGAAAATAATATATCCTTATTGTTTATGCTCATGGTTTGGCAAATGCTCCATACAATATTCATGGTTGCCATTACATTTTGAGCAGTAACGAAATTCCATATCAGGATCGGTTAATTCTGTCTTACCACAGACACTACACTTATGAAAAGCTACTTTAATAGGAGGACCTTGTTTGAGTTCTCTTCTCATACTATCTTGTTGTGCCGTCCTAAAATCTCTCTGGGCCATAGTAGGACGCACGCCCCTTATGTGAGAGAAAAAGAAAATCAAGAAATGTAATAAAGAAAAGACAATAAGGATTCTAGTGGCTGTGCTAGATTCTATAAACATATACACCATATATAATGCTTCAATAATCGCTAGATATTTCGCTTTGATCGGTATCAAAAAGGCAAGTAAAAAAGTTAAATCAGGAAAGAGGGTTGCAAAAGCTAAAAAGAGCGATAAGTTTAAAAAGAGCGTTGTATATGAGGCAAAAAATACACTTGGAATATGAAATACGTAATCAATTAAAATCATAGCTAGCATATTTAGAAATAGTCCGACAAAGTAATACACATTAAATTTAAAGGTGCCCCAATGATTTTCTAAACTAGAGCCTAAAGAATAATAAACGTATGCAGCAATGATTTGCATAAAAGCACTAGAAGCATTTGGAAAGAAAGCAAAGGTAAATAATCGCCAAACCTCACCCTTCAAAATAAGGCGAAGATCGAAATAAATATAGCTTACAATAGGCATATGAAATAAGTAGTCAAGGGCAAATACGATAACCTGTCCCATACTTATATAAAGCATCAAATTTGTAATAGCATATCTTCTATATTTACGTTCTAACTTATCTAAAAAATTCATAAAATCCTCCTTAAACTTCATATGGATATTATATTTTTGATTTATCATTTAACATAGTTTATAATAGAAACGACTATATTGCCATAAGTATAGCATATTCTCAACCTATGGCAAAGGGGAAGATGAATCGGAGGGTAATAAAAATGGAAAGATACGGAAAAAGCTTTAAAGAGCTTGATAAAAAAGAGAAAGTAAAGTTTATATGGGAATACTATAGATGGATTATTTTATCTGTTATCATAGGCATCGTGGTAATCACACAGCTTGTTGCTGCAATGCTAACACCTAAAGAAGTTAATGATGTAGACATTCTTATTGCTGCTAAATTAGGTTATGATGAAACACAGCCACAAGTAGTGAGTGAATACAAAGAAAACTTTAATACTGGTCTTGATTTAACAGCTATTGACTGGGAAAATATGAACCAGATGGATATGGTCATGTTGGAAAAAATACCATTATTGGTAACGGCAAAAGAGTTAGATGTGTTAGGACTGAGCGGGGAAGCTTTTGAAAGTTATGTAAGACAGCTTGGACCAGATATGTTTATTCCTTTGGATACGTTACCTGAATTTGAAGACCTGCTTGAAAAATATAAAGATCGTGCGGTTATTTCTGGTTATGAACTGGATGAAGATGAGCAGCTTATTAGAATAGATGACCACGTGTATGGCATTCGCAGTACAAAATTTAAAAATATACCCTGTATTGTAGAAAATGAAGAAGTTATTTTAGGAGTAACTGCATCTGTTAAGGACCTTGAAAAAACAGCGCAAGTACTTGATTATTTATTAGAAGAATAAATTACAAATAGAGGAGTAATTAAGATGAATTTAAACGGTATTAAGCAAATAGGGATAGTAGGAGGAGGCCAAGGGGCGCTCATGCTGTGTATTGAGGCAGCGAAAATGGGCATTAGAACAAGTCTTCTAGACCCTAAGGTAAATGCAGTAGGTGCACAAATTGCAAGCGAGCATATTATTTGTGCAATTACCAATGAAAGTATCCAGAAGCTGAGCTTAAGATGTGATGTAGTGGTGTTTAATACAAAGCCAGACTTTGAAATAAACGTTAAATTGCATTCAAAAACGTATCCTCCAAAAGAAAATTTAAAGGAGTTATACCATTACAAAAATGTGTTAGAGATTCTAGAGGTTTTAGAAATCCCCACTATGAAGACCTATTATCAAGATAATCAGAAGCTAACCTTTGGCGAAATAGAAAAGCTAGAATTTCCTTTTCGCTTTGTAAAGCAATATAGAGATCGAACTGAACTGATGGATGTGTATAATAAAGAGGATTTGACAGATTTCATCTTAGAAGTAGATGATACGGCAGAGAGTTTTCTTCTCCAACCCCTTAGTACCTATGAAAAAGTAATCCATTATTTATGTATCGTAGACGAGCAAGGAAAAATCATATGTTATGATCCCATAGAAGAATATGACGAAGAGGACAGGTTGTGTCGTCTTAATATGGTGAGTACCCTATCAAAAAGTATGCAGCAGCGCCTTACGAGATATAATCGAAAGCTGCTTAAAGAAATACAAGCTGTGGGCGCTTTTACAATCAAATATGGTGTAAAAGCTAATAAATCAGTTGAGCTTATTGATATTACGCCTCAGCTATCCATGGCAGCACTTCTTACTCCTGAAGCCTATGAGCTTTCGGTTTATGAACAATATATGCATCTTATTCTAGGACTTAAGCTAACCAAACCGGAGCTTGAAGCTTATGTACATGGTACGGTTAGAGAAACTAAGGAGCAACCAGCAGAAGATGAGGTGTGCCATTTTTACAGGTTTGGATTAAACAATTTATGTATTGTAAGAGAAAAGCGTAATGAGCTTTAACTTGTAGCATTTGAAATAGCATATGCAAAATGAATAAGACTATCCGTAAGTACTTCAGTCACAAAATGCAGGAAATAACATATTACCTATTGATTTTGTGACTTACTTAGGGATAGTCTTTTTTGTTATCTTTTTTGAGCGCATCATTCAATGAATTAGCCTTTGTCATTCAATGAATTAGCCCTTTTATTAATATGATATTTAGATAGACATTTAGCAATCTTTTCCATATCTCCATCATGTATGACAGGATTTACATCATTAATATAGCCATTACGGCCAAATAAGTAAAAGGACGCATAATTATAGGCTTGGGCGGCACGTTTCTCAGTAGAATACATACCTAAGTAAAGCTGCTTACCTTGATAACCAATATGGACCTTGAAGCTATTTTTATCTTTACATATACCTCGGTACAATTTTTGTGAGATGATGCGTTTTCGCATATTATTTGGTTCGTTTAACCTAGAAGAAATGGTGAGCTGATCATAAATCTGCTGATATTCAGCTCGGGTTAAGTAAGCTAGATCGTTACTTATATATTGCTTATCATAGCCTTGCTTTTTTAATAAATCGATGGCTTTATTATAGGCAATAGCCGCTTCAATTTCGGTTTTATAATGTCCCACAACTATATTGTTGGTGGTATAAATAGAAGTTACGTAAAAAGTGTCATCGCCTTGTTTTTTTGCTGATACCCCTTTATAGCTATTTATTATTACAAGATTTTCACGACGAAAATCATAGGGATTTTGATTTTTAAAATAGTAATCCTTGCCTAATACGCTATGGTTTTGAATACCAAAGCGAGATAGTAGATTTTGCTGCGAAATACTATCTTGCGTATAGAGATAGTTGTTTCTTCGATAAATTTTATAGGTAGAAAAATAAAATAAATCCTTAGAATCAAATAGCAAAATAATATCTTTAGATAAATAATAGCTAAAGTATGTCGGAAAAAGATAGATGGGGTTTTTTATATAGGTGTGGTGATCCCTCAAATTGCACAGGCAAACAACCTTCTTAAAATCAAGAGTAGTGTTATCAAATACAGGTACTCCAGCAGCTGCCTTCGTAATGCACTTAGCTTCATTTAGTGCAGACTTGGCGGTAGCTAAGGAGAAATAGGTTCCTAAATTTATTTTTTGATTTTTATATAAAAAGTAAACTCTATATTTGGTTTCATTTTTAATGGTAACTGGATAGATTGAGGACATAAACTCACCCCTTTCTTCTAGAATACTGCAAAATCAAGGCAAAATCATTAACTAGGTGCAACAAGCCACTTTTACTATTTGATTTAATGCAAGGGTATAGGGTGATGACTAGATATGCAAGCGTCTAGCTAGTTCAGCTTTAATGGAGGAACCATTAAAGACTAGCAAAACAACTAATAGGGCTGCAGCTATACCAATTGAAAGGTAGGAAGCAAGGGAATACTTGATAAGCCCTATACCTAAACATATCATTAGCCCTAGGTTAGGTAACATATTAAGTAGCATATAGATCACATAATCATTGATGTGCAAATGAAGGGTAGCAGCAAGAATAAACATATTAACCAGTGTTAAACTTGTTAATATGGGGATGACAAATTCAATTGACCAACTATCCCAGCCCGTTCCTAAATCCCATAGGACGATTAATACAGAAATAATGATGTTTTGGTAAAGAATGTTCTTATGCAAATTCTTTCTTTGATAGATCGCCATACCAAAACTAATCCAAAAGCAAACAAGAATGGCGATTGCAAATAATGACCAGCTGAGCTTGTGAGAAATGGCTAGATTGACAAGCACGCAGGTAATGCCCGCTAATAATGAAACAAGTGCCAATAGCCTAAGGGCGAGATGATATTTTTCATTTGGTTCCTTGAGCTGAGGAAAGACAGGCTCTTCATCAGCACTTAATGTCAAGGTTGGTGATTGACATAGGGGACAAAAGTCATTAGGTCCACTGATTTTAACATGGCATTTTGGACATTCTCTCATGTGGTACTCCTTTCTAGCTGGTGATTTAGATTAGTGGTAATCTCTACTTCTATACCCATACTTGTTAGTAGGCGGAAGAAATTTTTTTGCACTTCAGTATTAACAAAAGAAGAAGAAAAGCTCATGGTAAGTCGATCCTTAAAGGAACAGACGCATAGCTGTAAACGTTTGCTACTTACAAAAAAATCAAAACCAACTATGTAGGGTTCTAACTCAGGTGGCATATTAATTTTTCCTAAATTAGAGATAGCAGCTGTGAGCTGATTTTCTGCAAGACGGTTAGCAATCTTTAGGGCGATACTTTTAATGCCCAGAGGAACGATGCTTAGTGCCAAATCATGTTCAAGTGCAGATAGGCTATTGATCTGACCACTTAGCTTTGTCTTGTTAAGTTGGGCGTTAAAGTCTGTATGAAAAGCCTTGATAATATCCGCAAGCTCTGGTGCATTTTGACTAAAGTCATAGCCAACATTAATGAGGGTAAAAAAGTTACGGGATGTAGCGGATGAAAAATAAGGGCGTAAATTCACAGGAACCGTGATGGCAACAGGCTTTGTTTTATCCATGGCAGACATATCTTGGCTAATGGCTAAGGCAAAAACACTGCTAAGGAAAATAGTAAGGGTTGTTTGATGCTTATGCGTTTCTTCTAAAAGGCGCTTAACAGAAGCACGGCCTTCAATAATTCTAGTAGGGGTACCCTCAAAACGATCTCCCTTTAAATGATAGGCAGAAGGGGATTGCACCACTTTTCTTTTTGGAGATTT
>JAEXBC010000043.1 GCA_023457875.1 Bacillota bacterium
TAATTGATGCAACTGCGCAAGTCCAAACCGTTCAGCATTTTCAATTAACATGATGGTTGCATTGGGTACATTAACACCAACTTCAATGACCGTGGTTGAAACCAGAATCTTAGTTTCTCCTCGTGAAAAAGAAGCCATCACTTCGTTTTTCTCCTTAGGTTTCATTTTCCCATGTAAAAAAGCAATAGAGATGTTGGGGAAAACCTGTGTTTTTAAAAACTCTGTGTAATCTATTACATTTGCTAGATCACTATTTTTCTCATTTTCTTCTACCATTGGACAGATAATATAGCATTGTCTACCTGCCTGTATATGACTTTCTATAAAACGATAGATTCTAGGATGATAATTAGAATCTACGGCATTGGTTTGAATAGGCTGTCTACCTGGTGGTAACTCATCGATGATGGATATGTCCATATCGCCATATAGAATAAGTGCTAATGTACGTGGAATAGGGGTCGCTGTCATCACCATGACGTCGGGTAAATTCCCTTTTTCAGTAAGCTTTAAGCGTTGTCTAACACCAAAGCGATGCTGCTCATCAGTGATGACTAACCCTAAACGAGGGATCTCCACATTCTCCTCGATCAAGGCATGGGTGCCAACTATAATTTGTATTTTACCTTCCTTGATGGCAGCAAGTAGCTCTCTTTTTTGCTTTGCTGAGGTGGAACCTGTTAACAAGCCAACTTCTATATGAAAGGGTGCCATGACTTCTTTGAGAAATTCATAGTGCTGCACTACCAGTACTTCAGTTGGGGCCATTAATGCCCCTTGAAAACCATCTTTAACGGCTATAAACAAGCTAATTGCTGCAATAACGGTCTTACCGGAACCAACATCTCCTTGAATCAGGCGGTTCATGGCATAGGGACTTTTCATATCCTGAACAATCTCTTTCATTACTCGCTTTTGCGCACTGGTTAACTCAAAGGGTAATTTTCCCATAAAGTCTTTTAACTCAGGGGTTAATTGATGTGAGATGCCTAACAGCTTTTGTGCAAAGTCCGCCTTAAGCTCATATAAAGAAAGCTGGAGCATAAATAGTTCTTCAAATACCAAACGCTTTCTAGCCTTTAAAAAATCTTCTCTGTCCTTAGGAAAATGAATACCTCTTATGGCTTCTTGTTTTCCCACAAGCTCATAGGCCTTAATAATGGTTTCTGGCAAATGTTCCTCTACGCTGGGAAGTACTTCTTCTAAGGAACGTTCAATAAGACCTCTTATGACTTTTTTAGAAAGCTTCTCGGTAGTCGGATAGATAGGAGTTATTTTCGCTACTGTATGAAGCTTCTTGTCATCATCAATTTTTTGATACTCAGGGCTGTCCATTTCAAGGTTGCCATATTTATGCTTAATCTTACCATAAAATAAGTATTTTTCCCCTAATTTAAATTGACTACGCATATAGGGTTGTCCAAAGAAAGTGATCATAATGCTACTGCTTTCATCTTTCACCCTAAAGCTTACGAGGATTTTATTCCCCTTCTTACTGATTTGCGGCTTGGAGCAAACCGTCACAAGTATATTTTGTGGCTCATCTATTTCGCAGGCCGCAAGGGGATTGATTTTTCTTCGATCTTCGTATTCTCTTGGGTAATGCTCAATCATATCCTTCAAGGTGTGAATGCCCATTTTGGCAAGCTTATCTCCCACCTTTTGCCCTACTCCCTTAAGGTCATATATAGAATCACTTAATAACACTTGATGCTCCTCCTTTTAGCACAAAAAAGGCAATCCTCTGTTATGTCATAGGATTGCCTAGATGGCTTGACTTATTCAGCAGAAATCATAAAGTAATAAACAGGTTGATTGCCATGATAAAGTTCGATATCCGCGTCTGTAAAAATAGCCTCTGCATCCTTTTCATAGCCTAATGCTACTTCGTCACTAATGTCTTCACCATAGTATATTGTAATAACCTCTGCATCTTGTTTCATTTTCTTAAGCAGTTCATTATAAGTATACTTTAAATCTTTATGATGAACCACGATACTTCCTTCTAACATACCAAGGTATTCACCTTCAATAATATTTTCACCATCGAGGGTTGTATCTCTGACAGCAATGGTAATTTGAGCTGTTTGTACACCTTTCATTGCTTCCTTCATATCCTCAAGTAAACCTTCGATTTCGCCTTCATTGCCATCTTGTGCAATCATAGCCGCTATACCTTGTGGCATGGTAACACTTGGCAAAACATAGGTTTTTACTTCTTCTTCTATTGCGGCTGCTTGCTCAGCTGCTAAAATAATATTTTTATTGTTAGGTAGCACAATAACCTTTTCAGCATGGCACGCTTTTATAGCTTTTAATATATCCTCGGTACTTGGATTCATGGTTTGACCACCTTCGATGACTTGGTCAACCCCCAAGCTTTTCATGATTTCTGCAATACCGCTACCTGCTGCTATAGACACAAAGCCAAGCGGCTTCTTAGGTGTTTCTTCCACCTTTTCTTCCTCTGTAAAAATAGAAGAATGTTGTTCTCTCATATTTTCAATCTTTAGATTATGCAGCGAACCAAACTCTAACGCCTTTTGAAGCGCAAGTCCTGGATTATCAGTATGCACATGCACTTTGACATATTCTTCATCTGATACCACTACAATACTATCTCCAATACTTTCAAGATAGGCTTTAAAGCTTCCCTCTTCATAATTTGATGCTGAACTTAGGTTAGCAATAAATTCAGTACAATAGCCAAAGGTAATATCTTGAGTATTAAAGTTTTTGAGCGCAGAAAAAGCAGCATCATTTGGTTTTGTTGCTGGTTTTTTAATTTCTATCTTTAAGTTTTCAATAATAACACGTGCAGCACCTTCTAAAATACAAAGTAAGCCTTGCCCACCTGCATCTACTACTCCAGCTTCTTTAAGTACAGGAAGCATATCCGGCGTTTTATTTAAAACAATATAACCATGTTTTAGAACCTCTTCAATAAAAACAGCAATCTCAGAAGTTTCAAGACTCACTTCAAGGGCTTTAGTCGCAATTTCTCTAGCAACCGTTAATATGGTTCCTTCTTTAGGCTTCATAACTGCTTTGTAAGCAGTATCTACACCTTTTTGGAAAGCATTGGCTAAAGTAATGGTGTCTACTTCCATACCACTCTCTGTTGCATCTGTTATGCCCTTTGCAAAGCCTCTAATGAGCTGCGATAAAATAACTCCTGAATTTCCTCTGGCGCCTCGTAATGAGCCAGTAGCAGCTGCCTTAACTACACTTGCATAATCCACATCGCTTACAGCCTCTACTTCTTTTGCTGCTGCAAGAATGGTTAATGACATATTCGTACCTGTATCCCCATCTGGAACAGGAAAAACATTCATCTCATTTACCATTTGTTTCTTTTCATCTAATAACTCAGCTCCTGCAACAAACATTGCTTGCAGCTGATGTGCATCTATTTTTAACACTTTCACGTTATATGCCTCCTCAAACCATAAGGTTCTTATACAAAATTTTATTCTTTATCTACTCTTACACCCTCAATGAAGATGCGAATACTTTCCACCTCAATACCAAGAGTGTCTTGAACTTTGTATTTGACAGTACTCATTAAATTATCTGCCACCGCAGAAATCTTTGTACCATATTCGACTATAATATGAAAGTCAATATGTGCTTTATTATCATGTAAATGTACGGCTATTCCTCTTGTTAAACTTTCGCCCTTAAGAAGATGTACAATCCCATCTTTTACGTTTCTAGCGGCCATGCCAACAACTCCATAACATTCCATAGCTGTTACACCACTGGTCTTTGCAATAACTTCTTCATTAACTATAATATGACCATATTCATTAGCAAAATTACTTGGCATATAATAGACCTCCTTATTTTGTCCATACTCGTTTCAATATAACAAATTATATTTCATTATATCACAGGATATAAAAATAAAAAAGCATTTATGTACTGAATTAACAAGCTTGTAGATTCACAAAAAAAATTAAGCACTTAGCCACTTGCAATATGATACTTTATCTGCTAAAATAAACGTTGTTATGTCACGGATTTAAGACAAGGAGGTGTTCAAATTGGCAAAATGCGAAATTTGTTCAAAGGATGTACATTTCGGTATTAAAGTAAGCCACTCTCATAGACGATCTAACAAAATGTGGAAATCAAATGTTAGAAAAGTAAGAGTAAATCAAAATGGAACAGTTAAAACGATGAATGTTTGTTCACGTTGCTTACGTTCAAACTTAGTAGCAAGAGCATAGGCTCTAAGCTATGATTAAAATAAGAGGTCATTCATACGAATGACCTCTTTTGTTTTATTTTTCTTCTAGTCCCTAGCCAAAATGACTAAAAGCATGCCTTCTTCAACACTCACCTTGGCTGAGTCTGACAACATATAGTTACTAACACCCAAGGTACTTCCAACCGTAAGCGTAGCTCGATATAGGGGATAAGCAAGCTTCTTAGTGGATACACCCTTTGCATCTCCTGCAAAAGGAATAAGACTAATTAAATCTCCTGGATTTCCTTTAATCTCGAAGCTACTGTTAATCAGATATACGGTATTTTGAGGATGCACAATCTTTCCCTTAACTGATTTTGTTAATAGCTTATATAAAAGATGTACATTAGCTAGTGTATGATCTAACCTGCTTCCAATACCACCATAAAGCGTAAGCTCTGTAGCACCCATCTCTAGTGCTCTTCTTACAGCTAGTTCCGTATCCGTTTCATCCTTTTCTGCATTAAATGTCTCAATCATTACCCCTTGCTCTTTAAAAAAAGCAAGGTCCTCTTCACTTCCACTGTCAAAATCACCCAGAATCAAATCTGGCACTAATCCCAGCTTCTTAGCATGTCTCATGCCACCATCAGCACAAATAATGCGATCATACGTCTTAGCTTTTTTACAAAACCCATAATCGCCATATTCACCATTGGTTAAAATAAGTACTTTCATCATTTCTCCTAACCTATTTTAAACAGTTCTAAAAAGTTTTTTACATTTTGGGTAGCATCCTTGCCGTCAAAGACGCTAGAACCTACAACAAGTACATTAGCACCTGCTTTAATGATTGCCTCTGCATTATCTAATGTAATGCCCCCATCTACTTCAATGAGCAATTCATGAGCGCCCTTTTGCTTTGCTAAAGCGCTTACTTGCATAATTTTGTCTAAGGAATAAGGTATAAATTGTTGTCCTCCAAAACCTGGATTAACAGACATCACAAGGACTAAGTCAAGTTGGTCTATAATCGGCTCAAGTAGGTTAGTAGGTGTGCCAGGATTAATAGATACACCTGCTTTCATACCTAATTCATGTATCTTTTGAATAGCTCTATGAATATGATGGGTTGCCTCCAGATGAATAGTTAAAATATCTGCTCCTGCCTCAGAAAAAGCTTCTAGAAATTGCTCAGGATGATTGATCATTAAATGAACATCCATAATGCCCTTAATATGTGGGCGAATGCTTTTTACAACAGGAAGTCCTAATGAAATATTAGGTACAAACTGACCATCCATCACATCCACATGAATATACTGGGCACCACCTTTTTGGGCCTGTTCAATATCTCTTTGTAAATTTGAAAAGTCTGCTGCAAGTATTGAAGGACTTAAATGAATCACGTTTACCATCTCCTTATGCTTTTTAATTGTGTGTAATAGGTCTGATAGGTCTTATAGCGTAGCTCGTCTATTTCACCCCGCTCTACAGCTTCCCTTACCTTACAGCCAGGCTCATGTAAATGGGTACAGCCTGTAAATTTGCATGTACCAATATAGGCATCCATCTCCGGAAAATAATACTGCAAATCCTCTGGCAAGATGCCTTCTAACTGTAAAGAAGTAAAACCAGGTGTGTCTAGCACAAAGCCGCCCATAGTAAGTGGCATAAGTTCCACATGGCGTGTAGTATGCTTTCCTCTTTTAATTTTATCACTTACGGAGCCTGTTTCTAAGGCAAAACCCTTTTCAATCGCATTAATTAATGTGGATTTTCCTACTCCAGAAGGGCCCGCAAAAACCGTTACTTTATCTTTTAGCTTGGGTATCAGTAAGGCTGTATTGATTTCCATCTTTGCAGATAAACAAATCACCTCATAACCAATTTTCGAGTAGCGCGTTACAATAGGCTCATAACTCGCTTTCTGGGCTTCATCAATCTTGTTAAGAACGATATAGGGCTCAATATTTTCCTTTTCAACAGAAATTAAAAAGCGGTCTAACAAATCAAGGTGAAGCTCAGGATATGAAACAGAAAAAACAATCATGGCTTGGTCTACATTAGCAACGGCCGGCCTAATTAAACTGTTTTTTCTCTCTAATATTTCTTCAATCGTTCCCTCTAAATAACGATCCTTTGAATTCTCCTCTTTTTTAAGGCTAATAAGCACATTATCCCCTATAACGGGGACAATGCTCTTATTTCTAAAAATGCCTCTTGCTTTGCATTCATAAATCGTTTGATTCGCTTCTACATAATAAAATCCTGCGATACCTTTAATGATAGTACCTTCTAGCACCATTTACTACACCTCATTAAAATTGTACTGAATCTTCATATTGCTGAACCCCGTCAAAGGAAACGGCAACTTTTCCACTACCTGAACCAGTTAAAGAAATCGTAACTGGGAATTGATCATGTACTACTGTACTATCATACGCAATACTTGTACCATTAGCGAGTTTCAAGGTTGCTACTACATGGTAACTATCCTTCGCCTCGAGCCCATTAGGCAAATTGAGGCTATAAGAAATAGTGGTAGTCGCATCGCCCCCATCACTTGGAGAAGCAGTTGGCTCTGTAGTTGGTTCTGGCGTTGGTTCTTCTGGCTTCTCTTGTCCTTTACTTACTACAACATCTATACGGCTTCCTTCTTCTATTTCTGTCCCAGCAGCTACACCTTGTGAAATAATGACTCCTTCTGCATACTTATCACTATATTCTGTCCTAGATGGGTTGAGTAACAATTTATTCTGATTTAAAAGTGCACTTGCATCATCAGTTGAACGACCTATGAGATTAGGGACTGTAGTCATTTCAACTTTCACTTCAGGACCTTTGCTAACAATAAGGGTTACTTTATCTCCTGGTTGTAACTTGGCGTGTGCTTCAGGTAACTGTCTGATTACATTTCCTATCTTAATGACCTCATCAAACTCTGTAATAAGTTCATTACTCTCAAGGCCCAATTCTCTAATTTGAGCAATGGCCTCTTTAGCATCCATATCACTAAAGTCAGGAAGCTCAATATCACCCTCTTGGGTGTCATCGCCACTAGCTGCTATGATCATGACCTCTACAACAGCGTTCTTTTTAACTTTCTCGCCAGCCACTGGATTTTGTTCATAAACGATACCTTCTTCAGCATCTATTAAACCTTCTCCGTTAATCTTGATCTTTAAGTGACGTTCTGCTAAAGCTGAAGTTGCCTTTTCAACTGTCATATCACTTAAATCAGGCACTACTACCAAATCACTTTTAAATAATCCTGGTATCCAAAATACAGCAGCTAAGGAAACAATAACAACTAATGTTAAGGTAGCAAATACGCCTCCTATACTAACAAGTACCTTGTATAGGGTTGAAACCTCTTCTTCATCATCCTGATCATCTAAGTAAGTTGTCCCTTCTTGGTAGATGCTTGTATGGGCACTATCTTCTAGCTTTTCACTTTGATTATCTGTTTTCCCATTACCCCTTAACAGCTCAGTATCTGCTGGGGATAATAAAATAGTCTGTTGTGAAATCACATTACGATGCACCATATAATTAGGATTTTGCAAAATACCTCTCATATCACGAAGCATTTCATCTGCATTTTGATAACGATCCATTTGACCTTTACTAGCAGCCTTTAAAATAAGCTGTTCTAAATTGTCAGCAATAGCAGGATTGAACTTTGATGGTTTAGGCAGTTCCTCATTAATATGCTTTAAGGCAATAGAAATATGAGAATCTGCTTCAAAAGGCAGCTTCTTGGTAGCTAGTTCAAATAATACGATACCACAAGAATACAAATCGCTACTTTCATTCACATATTTTCCTTTTGCTTGTTCTGGAGAAAAATAGTGAACTGAGCCAATGGCATTACCAGTAGCCACAATAGTTGAAGAATCAACTGCCTTAGCAATTCCAAAATCAGTTACCTTCAAAACCCCTTCATGGGTTAACAAAATATTCTGAGGCTTAATATCACGATGAATAATTTTCTTACTATGGGCATGCTTAAGTGCTGATACCATTTGAATACCTAGGTCTAAAACTGTTTTTGTATCAAAAGGCCCTGCCTCGGCAATAACTTCTTTAAGGGTTCTACCCTCTACATATTCCATAACAATATAGTGTGTATCTTGAGCACTTCCTACATCATAGATTCCTACAATGTTGGGGTGAGATAAACTAGCTGCTGATAAGGCTTCTTTTCTAAACTTTGCAACAAATTCTTCGTCCTTTACAAATTCTTCTCTAAGTTCTTTAATGGCTACAAATCGTTGCAGTCTATTATCCTTGGCCTTATAAACAATAGACATCCCACCTGCACCAATTTTTTCAATAATCTCATAACGTTCTCCCAATAGGGTTCCTGGCGTTAACATTTTATATTCACCTCTTATTTCTCACAATTATTACTGCAATATTATCCATTCCACCTTTTTCATTGGCGAGTTCTATCAGTGAATCAACAATGTGTTCCACCGACTCGCCTCCAGCTAATACCTTCTCATGAATTTCGTTGTTAGTTAGCATTGAAGTTAATCCATCCGAGCAAAGTAATAGATAATCCACATTACTTAGGCTAAACATAAATGTGTCGATCTTAACCTTTGCATATGTACCAACTGCGCGAGTAATAATGTGTCGTTGCGGATGTTCCTTTGTTTCATTTTCAGAGATATAACCTTGGTCTAGCATTTCTTGTACTAATGAATGATCCGTTGTTGCTTGATAAATACTTGCTTGATTAATTAAATAAAGCCGTGTATCTCCAACATGAGCTAAATAAACGATATCGTCTATGGTTGTAGCGACTGTCATCGTAGTTCCCATTCCCAAAAAAGCTTCATCCTCTTGAGCCTTCTCATAAATCATATGATTCGCATGTCTGATACCTAACTTCAAGAGAATCGTAATATCTTCTCTTGTTTTCATTTCAATATGCTTATGGGTTTCTATATACTCGCAAAAAGAAGAAATGGCCAGTTGACTGGCTATACCACCTGCCTTATGTCCACCCATTCCATCTGCAACAATGAATAAGTTAGGTAAAATACCAACAGGCGTATTTGAAACAAAGATGGCATCCTCATTTCTTGCTCGTTTTCTACCTATGTCTATCTTGCCAATAGCTTGCATGCTATTCACCTCGCTTTTTTAAATACCTACGACGTAATTGACCACAAGCTGCATTAATATCTGAACCTAAAGTTCTACGCAGTGTAGTAGGTATACCGTATTGCTCCAAAATACGTATAAACTTTCCAATACTTGATGTTTTACTACTTTTATAATCCCTTTCATCTATGGCATTAACAGGAATTAAATTCACATGACATAGCATCCCCTTTATCAGTTCGGCTAATTGCCTCGCATCCTCTTCTTTATCATTTTCACCTTCAATAAGTGCATATTCAAAAGTGACACGTCTATTGGTTTTTTCAATAAAATATCTACAGGCATTAAGTACTTCTTGAATGCAATATTTATGATTAATAGGCATGATACGTGAACGCTTTTCATCTGTCGCTGCATGCAAGGAAAGTGCCAAATTCACTTGAAGCGTCTCATCAGCTAAGCGTCTCATCAGGGGTACGAGCCCACAAGTAGAGATCGTGATATGACGCTGTCCAATGTTTTGTCCTTGGGGATGATTAATAAGGTCAATAAACCGAAGGGTAACATCCAGTTCTTCTAACGGCTCTCCACTTCCCATGATGACCACATTTGCGATGCGCTCCTTTGTATCATTTTGAATGGCATAAATCTGCCCTAGCATTTCTGCGGGTAATAATGTCCTGACACATCCTTCAATAGTAGATGCACAAAACTTACATCCCATATGGCAACCAACCTGCGAAGAGATACATACAGAGTTGCCATGATTATAACGCATCAAAACACCTTCTATTATATGTGAATCTGATAGTTCAAACAAGTATTTTATTGTGCCATCTATTTGTGAAGTCAGTTTTTCCATAATTGTAAGTGGCTTTATGGGATAGTCTTGTTTCAAGCACGTTCTAAGTTTTATAGGAAGATTGGTCATCTCATCATAGTTCCAGACCATTTTCTTATGATACCATTCAAAGAGCTGCTTGGCTCTAAATTTACTTTCACCATAGTCTATAACAATTTCTTGTAACTCTTCAATCGTACGATTTAAAATTTCATTCATTGACTATATGCTCCTTTTTCTAAAGCTGGCAATAAAGAATCCATCTGTATCTGCCATGGAGGGTAAAATCTGTATCATACCCTCCTGTTTTATAGCGCCATGAAGTACTTTAGGTATAGTATCGACTATACTTTCCAGTTCTAAACCTTTGCTTGTGATAAATGCTACCATTTCTTCATTTTCTTGATATGAAATGGTACAGGTACTATAAACAAGTTTGCCTCCTGGTTTTACATAACTTATTGCCTGAGTAGCTAAAGACTGCTGCAAGGCTACTAAGCTTTCTATATCCTCTTTTGATCTATGGTGCCGAATATCAGGTTTACGCTTCATAATACCGAGTCCCGAACAAGGTGCATCAAGTAATACTTTATCAAAAGCCGCTTCAAAAGCGGCTTGATGGATCGTCCCATCTTGCAGCGTTGGCTTAATGATTGAAATGCCCATACGCTCGGCATTTTTTTGAATAAGCTCTAACTTATGGGCATAGACATCACAGCTTCGGATTTCTCCTTGATTTTCCATAAGCTGTGCCATATGAATCGACTTTCCTCCTGGGGCACTACACATATCCAATACGCGCTCCCCTTTTTGTGGTGCTAATACATAGCCTACTAAAGTGGCACTCTCATCCTGTACTGTCCATTCTCCGTTCTTAAAGGAAGCTAAATCTTGAAGCTTATCTAGATGCTTGATATAAAAAGAATCTTTTAAGAATTTGCCTTCTTCTATCTCAAGACCTTCTTCTCTCAAATGCTCTATCACTACCTCCTTTGAAGCCTTAAGGGGATTATAATGTCCACAAACCTTAGCTCTCTCATTAAGTGCCATGCAAATCGCTTCAACTTCTTCCTTAGGATATACCTTAAGCCATTCTTCTATCATCCATTCAGGGATTGAATACTTAATACTCATTGCTAAAATAGGATGTTTTTTTTGATTAGGGTATCGAATATTGGCCCTCTGCCTATCTATTTCACGTAGCACCCCATTAACAAATCCTGAAAGATTTTGAAACTTGCGTTTTTTAGTGATTTTAACGGCTTCATTAATAACTGCTGAAGTAGGAATTTTATCTAAATACAACAGCTGATACACACTCATACGTAAAGCCGTCCTGATAAAGGGTTTCATTTTACGCACTGGTGTTTTTGAAAACTGGTTTAGAATATAGTCTAGTTTGATTTGATGTTTTAATGTCCCATAGATTACTTCTGTCATTAAGGCCTTATCTTTTATATCTACATTTTGCAAGGCGTCCTTGATTGCTAATTGGGCATAAGTGTCTTCACGTTCTATCTCTATTAATAAATCTATGATGTGTTCTCGCACCGTTTTATTCATCACTTTTGTTCCTTCCTGTTGTTCCATGCCTCATCTTGTATATAAGGGTATCAATCTTTATTTTATACTATAATATCTCATTAAAAACAAGTTTTAACAAGTATTTTATAATCTAGAGGCTCTACTATGCAAAAAAAGTATCTGAATTCCTATTTCCTGGCAATTCAGATACTACTTTCAACTAATCACGATTCCTATTACTTAACATTAACAAACGTATTAAAGATAATACGGATGCCATAGCCGCTGCCACATAAGTTAAGGCAGCTGCATCTAAGACTTTCTTCGCCCCTGTTAACTCTTCGGGAGATAAAATACCACTGGTTTCTAAGGTAAGCAGCGCTCTCTTAGAAGCATTAAATTCTACTGGCAAAGTAATAATAGCAAATAATGTTGTTACTGCAAACAAAAGAATACCAAAGTCTACTAAAAATGGTATGTTTCCTAAAAATAAACCAATCAAAATAAGTGGTGTAGAAAGACGGCTTGCCAAATTGGTAACAGGATAAATTGTATGCCTAAAACGCAGAAAAGCATAGCTTTCGGCATCTTGAATAGCATGACCTGCCTCATGTGCAGCTACGCCAAGTGCAGCAATAGAATCTACACCATACACACTTTGAGATAATGCTAAGGTTTTATTCAAAGGATCATAAAAGTCTGTCATTGACCCACGAACAGGTTGTATAGGAATATCAATGTGGTTCATTGCTAAAATACGCCTAGCAGCCTCTTCTCCTGTATAACCT
>JAEXBC010000044.1 GCA_023457875.1 Bacillota bacterium
TATGATGATCAAGGATTATACAACGAAACAGTAGCCTTTAGGCAACTAGCAGAAAAGAAAGGTAATGATGTTTTTTTGTGGATGATGTTTGCAGTTTTTATGGTCATTATATGTTTAGCAGCAATCTTTTCCTTTTTCTTCTTGCTGTGATTACAAAGAAAGATACATATTCCTAGAGCATTGGTACAAGCGAGGAAATAACGATGCAAATTTTTGAAGTAAGGCTATAAAACAATGATACAGAAGATACATCGTCTTAACATTTGCTTAGATGTCTTAATTATTGGATGTATTTAGGAGGATAAGAAATGTTAGATAGCATATTTCAAGATACAATGGTTAATATGAAATGGACAGATATAGAAGACTATGTAAATAAAAATGCCCTTGTCGTACTCCCTCTTGGGGTAATTGAAGAACATGGTCCACATCTATGCTTGGGAACTGATATTTTAACTGCTCACATATACTGTCTATCCATTAAAGAAAAGCTTGAAGAGGAGGGACACACTGTTGTAATAGCACCTCCTTTTTATTGGGGAATATGTCAGTCAACAGGTGGCTTTTTAGGCTCTTTCAGAATAAGAAAAGAAACAGCCAAAGCATTGCTTTATGACATTTTGGCATCATTAACATGCTCCATAAGGTCCCAGTCTATTGTTATAAGCAATGTAGAATTTCCAGATATTCACGCTGGAGATATTGAAACAGCTATTATACATAAGTTTTATCCCCATTTAGTGGATGTTGAAAAAGCTAAGTCCTTAGCTCCTGTTGCGTTAGAGAATGATAAAACTGAGCAGTGGTTATTTGGTGGTCATATCAAAGCACTTTCTTCAGAGGGATATTTGGGCATTCCTGCAGACTATGAGAACGTGGAGGTTGAAAGCTATATTGATGATTACACTGAAAGGATATCAGATGCTATCCTAGGCCATATCGTATATGTATCATGAAAAGTAGGATGACGTACCTTTTGTAACATGGCGTAGGATGTCAATTCTAGTGTAGTATAGTAAAACAATAGTATTTTCAAAGGGGGAAAATGATGTCTAAGGTTGTTGAGTTTGCGTCTTTTAATCTCAAAAAAGAAGCATCTGTATCAGATTTTTTACTTGTGTCAGACAAATTTAATCGTGAGTTTCTTTCTAAGCAAAAAGGTTATATTTCTCGGCAGCTTCTTCGCCTTGGTGAGATGTGGGCCGATTCAGTTTTGTGGGAAACGATGGAGGATGCAATGAGAGCATTTAATACTGCTGATGAAGATGCAATTGCTTGTGAATATATGTCTTTTATGGAACATGAAAGCGTTAAAGTACTTCATATGGTAGTAGAGAGAAGTTATTAGAGGAATAGGAGGACAGGCTTAATGAATGAAAAAATAAGATGTACTTGGGCAGGAGATCATCCACTATACATAGATTATCATGACAACGAGTGGGGACGAGAAGTACACGATGATGTCAAGTTATTTGAAATGCTTATTTTAGAAGGGATGCAGGCAGGACTTACTTGGCTTACTGTACTTAAAAAGAGAGAAGCATTTAGAGAGGCATTTGATGGATTTGATCCTAAGAAGTTAGCCTTATATAGTGATGAGAAAATTCAGGAGCTTATGACCAATGAAAAAATCATAAGAAATCGCCTAAAAATCAATGCAGTAGTGGGAAATGCGAAGGCCTTTTTAAAAGTTATAGAGGAATATGGAAGCTTTGACAAGTTTATATGGAGCTATGTGGATTATACCCCTATTATAGGTCATTGGGAGAAGCACGATGATTTGCCAGCAAGTACCTCACTTTCCGATAAGATAAGTAGTGACCTTAAAAAAAGAGGCTTTAGGTTTGTTGGCTCAACCATTATTTATGCGTTCATGCAAGCTACAGGCATGGTTAATGATCATCTGAAGACGTGTTTTGTTTATAAGGAGATGTTGAATGGGTAGCATACCATTAATCAAGTTGTTACCAAAATTCATCTGTTAATAGAAAGGGAGTAGGTGCTATGACAAATCATATTAAATATGTTCATACGAACATCATTGCAAAGGATTGGAGAAAATTAGCAGACTTCTACATACAGGTATTTGACTGCAAATTGGTACCACCTGAAAGAGATTTGTATGGAAGTTGGATAGAAAAGTTAACGGGAATTTCTGATGTGAAAGTACGAGGGGTTCACTTAAGCTTACCAGGCTTTGACAATGGTCCGACCTTAGAGATTTTTGAGTACTGCCCAGAAGGTATGAATACCGATATCAATCAGATTAATCGAAAAGGTTTTGGACACATCGCCTTTCATGTGTATTCAGTAGAAGACCTTATGAAAAAAGTATTGGCTCATGGTGGAAGTCAATTAGGAGAAGTTATAAAGAAGGATTATGGCGATATGGGAACCTTAACAGCTGTTTATATGACTGATCCAGAAGGTAATTTCATTGAGATACAGAATTGGAAAAAATAAAAATAGTTAACATGAATGATATGGTGGAGGTAACATGAAAAATCAAAAAAGACCTTTTGATATCTTATTAATAGGTGAAGCAAGTGGAACAGGAAAAAGCTGCGTAAGTGATGCACTATCAAAGATTTACGGAATGAATGTGGTTCAAGTTGATGACTTTCAATGTATAGTGGAGCATTATACCAAGGAAGAGGATTATCCAGTGTTCCATTATTGGAATA
>JAEXBC010000045.1 GCA_023457875.1 Bacillota bacterium
AGGGCACACTGATAACCGACCTATTCATACAGCGCAGTTTCCTAGTAACTGGGAATTATCAAGTGCAAGAGCCATTGCAGTTATGCGATTTTATCTAGAAGAAATGGATTTTGATCCTTCTCAAATATCAGCTGAAGGTATGGGAGAATATCATCCAATCAGTTCAAATGATACTCCAGAAGGCCGAGCTAGCAATAGGCGTGTTGAGATTAAGCTAAGCAAATCAACATCATAGAATAAGGGGGATTAACCTTGGAAAAAAATTTTAAAGTTTTTGTTATATTAGCTATTGTTGTATTAGGTGCTTCCATAGCAGCAAGTACCTATTTTGTCCTTAGGCAACTGGATGGAAAAGAGCAAACAGTAGCGACTGAACAAACAGATATACAACCAAAGCTCACAGAAGTATCTATGGGAGATGCTATTATGACGAATATTGCGGTAGAAGATGACCGCGTTCAGCATTTTGCAAAAATAAAACTCTCTATAGGTGTAGATACTACTGATGAAAAAGCTTATAAAGCATTTAATGAGGTACTTACTACTCAAGCTGCAGGTGTAAGAAATGAGCTAATCTCTGTTATTGGTGAGCAGACCTATACCATGTTAAATTCCAGAGAAGGTAAAATAAAATTAGCAGATGAGATTGTAGCAAGACTTAATAAGGTACTAGACACGAAGATTATATATGATGTACGATATGAGGAATACTTTGTGCAGTAAGTAGTATTTAAAGGAGGTGACGAGGGTTGAGCGAGGTACTTTCACAAAGCGAAATAGATGAACTTTTCAAAGCACTCAATACTGGTGAAATTAACGTTAGTGAGATGCAAGAAACTAAAGAGCAGAGAGGCTTAAAAATATATGATTTTACTAGACCTTCGAAATTCTCAAAAGAACAGCTTCGAACTTTAGAGATCATATTTGAAAGTTATGCAAGAGCTATTTCAACCTATTTATCGGGGCATCTTCGTACGATGGTATCAGCAGAAGTAATGAATGCAGAGGCAATTACCTATTCAGAATTCTCAAATGCGCTGATTAATCCTGTTATCTTAGCGGTAACAGATTTTAGACCCTTAAAAGGATCTATTTTATTAGAACTTTCGCCTAATATGGGATATACCATTATAGACCGTGTATTGGGTGGTAGTGGAAGTGGCTTGGAGGTTGTTAGAGATTTTACAGATATTGAGCATGTCATTTTAGAAAAGATATTTATTCAGTTTGTTCAACTCTTGAGTGAGCCTTGGAAGAACGTTGTAGATTTAGATCCTATGTTAGAAAAAATTGAAACGAATTCACAGGTTGTACAGATTATATCACCTAATGAAATCATTGCCCTTGTTACACTTAATATAAAAATAGGAAATGTAGCTGGTATGATGAATATATGTATACCACATTTAGTGATAGAATCCATTATGGATAAACTAAATACGAAATATTGGTTTGCACAGAAAGAGCAAGAATTAGGACCATCTTATCAAGAATATATTGAGAAGATGATTGAAAAATCACGAATTCCTATCAAAGCTGTTTTAGGGAAAACCCATATCACAATTAGAGAATTCTTAGAATTATCCAGTTCTGATATTATTAAATTAGATAAAGATATTGATTCGGAACTAGATATTTATGTTGGAAATTTATTAAAATTCACAGGAACCCCTGGTGAATATAAAAATAAAATGGCTGTAAAAATTAATCACGTTATACAGAGGGAGGATGAGTAATGGTAGCCGAGATGCTTTCACAAGAAGAAATAAATGCGTTGCTTGGCAATATAGGTACAGGAGATGATACTGAAGTCAGTGCCGAAGATAATGCATCAGAAATCCATACAAGTATGCAAGATGATGGCCCAGTTACATTAAGTCCAGAAGAAATAGATGCATTAGGTGAGATTGGTAATATTAGTATGGGTACTGCTGCCACAACTTTATTTACACTTCTTAATCATAAAGTACTTATTACTACACCTAAAGTTGAAGCCCTTACTTGGGAGCAGTTTACAGATACGATTACAGATGATTTAACCGCAGTATCTGTAGATTATACGGAGGGTTTTCGTGGTTCGAACTTAATGATTCTCAAAGACGAAGATGTTAAAGTGATCACAGACTTAATGATGGGTGGAACGGGTACTTATACTGAAGGCCCTGTAACTGATCTTCACCTTAGTGCCATAGCTGAATCGATGAATCAGATGATAGGGTCTTCATCTACTTCAATGGCACAGATTTTTAACAAGAAAATAGATATTAGCCCACCCCAAGCACTTAAAGTGGACACAAACCTTGAAGAAATCTTTGGACCAAAAGGTAATGTGGTAAAAATTTCTTTTAGACTTCAAATTGAAGAAAATATTATTGATAGTGAGTTAATGCAAGTCTTGCCTATTAACTTTGCCAAGGAATTAATATCTGGGCTATTGAGTCAAGAAGAGCAGGAACATAAAGAGGTTATAGAGCAGGTATCAAGCACGCCAGTTTCAGCGGCTCCACCAGTATCAACGCCGCCGCCGGTGCCACAACCTGAACCACCATATCAATCAGTTCAAATGCCACAGCAACCAGTGCCACCACAACAAATGCCTTATGACCCTAATTATTACGGAGAATCGTATCAAAAAACAGTGCAACAAATAAGACCTGATGTGGATGTTCAAACACCTCATTTTCAAGCCTTTGATAATCGACCAAAGGCATATCCAAAAGAGAATATTGATTTATTAATGGATGTTTCCTTAGAGGTATCAGTTGAACTCGGACGTACTTCTCGAAAAATCAAAGAAATATTGGAATTTGGACCTGGTAGTATCGTAGAGCTTAATCGTTTAGTAGGTGAACCTGTAGATGTGCTTGTTAATGGTAAGTTTGTTGCTACAGGGGAAGTGGTTGTAATCGATGAAAACTTTGGAATTAGAATTACAGATATTATTAATCCAGAAGACAGAATATAGGAGGGTGTAAAAATGGCAAAAAGAGTATTAATTGTTGACGATGCAGCTTTTATGCGTATGATGATCAAAGATATTTTAACAAAAAATGGGTACGAGGTGGCTGGTGAAGCTGACAATGGCTTAAAAGCTGTTGAGAAATATAAAGAGCTTGCACCTGATTTAGTGTTAATGGACATCACCATGCCTGAAATGAACGGTATTGATGCTGTAAAGAGTATTAAAGCAATGGATGCAGGAGCAAAAATTGTAATGTGTTCAGCTATGGGACAGCAAGCAATGGTTATTGAATCTATTCAAGCTGGGGCCAGAGATTTTATTGTTAAACCTTTCCAAGCTGATCGTGTTTTAGAGGCTGTTAGAAAGGTTGTCGGTTAAATAAATAGGTATATAGTATTAGTGGTAGCCATTAGGTATACCACTAATACTATATACAAATAATATAAAATTGAATGGTGATAATATGATATATGATTTACTTGAACTGGTGTTACTTGTAGTAATTTTTCTTGGTATTTTGGCATTAGCTTACTTTGCCACAAGGAAGATGGCAATGATGAACAAAAGAATGGCTTTTAATAAAAATATGGAAGTTATAGAAGTCCTTCAGCTCACCCAAGGTAACTATTTATATATTATAAAGGTGGGTAAGGAATATCACTTAATGGGTAGTACGCAAAAGGGAAACATTTGCTATTGTCAGAGGATTGACGAAGAACAGCTGGATTTAGAAAAAGTAGTACAGCCTTCCTTTGAAGCGTATTTTAAGCATTTTATGAAAGGTAAATTGGTGAAAGAAAATGATAAAGAACACGAT
Source organism: Bacillota bacterium (assembly GCA_023457875.1). GTDB lineage: Bacteria > Bacillota > Clostridia > Lachnospirales > Cellulosilyticaceae > Cellulosilyticum. Next base: position 3,780 of record JAEXBC010000045.1, read on the forward strand.
AAAGAATAAATCACTTCATAAAAACATTGTCTTCCTAAGTATCATCATTTTAATATTCACTTTTTTATCCATCAATCTACATGCTTCGGTAGTTCAAGTACCTGATGTAACCGTAAATATTGGACAAAGTACTGAAAATGATCAGTCAAGTGGTACATTACAAATGATATTTATTATTACAATTATTGCGCTTGCACCATCTATTTTAATTATGATGACTGCTTTTTTAAGGATCATTATCAGCTTGCATTTTATAAGATCAGCAATTGGAACCCAAACCATGCCACCTAATCAAATTTTAGTTGGGTTGGCACTGTTTTTAACTTTTTTTGTGATGAGTCCAGTTTTTATGCAGATTAAGACAGAAGCTCTTGATCCTTATGAAAATAAACAAATCACGCAAGAAGTTGCATTTCAAAAGGGTATTGTCCCCTTAAAAGCGTTTATGCTTGAGCAGGCGAGAGACGAAGATATTAGTTTGTTTATGGATTTAGCGCATATTGCTCCTATAACGGATGAAACTCAAATTATTGATCAAATACCTTTGCATGTATTGATTCCGGCTTTTATTATTAGCGAATTAAGAGCAGGCTTTATTATTGGATTTTTAATTTATATCCCCTTTATTATTATTGACATGGTAGTTTCAGCTACTTTAATGTCAATGGGAATGATGATGCTACCGCCAGCTATGATATCTTTACCATTTAAGGTGTTACTCTTTATTTTAGTTGACGGATGGAATTTAATTATAGGACAGCTTTTACAAACATTTTAACTAGGAGGAAAATATATGGAACAAGTTGTTTTAGATGTCATGCGTGATGCATTAATCATGATTATTAAAGTATCTCTTCCTATTTTATTAACGGGTTTAGTCGTAGGGCTCATTGTGAGTATTTTTCAAACGGCTACTTCTATACAAGAGCAGACCTTGGCTTTTATTCCAAAGATTATTGCAGTTTTTTTAGCAATTATTATTTTTGGCTCATGGATAATGAATATGCTATCTAGTTATACGATTCGTATTTTTAGTAGTTTTAATTCAATGTTATAGGGAAGGATGCTATGGAAGATTTAATGTATTTATATGCTCATGCGGATGTGCTTCTGATTATTTTTTGTAGAATTACGGCTGCCATTATCTTTCTACCTATTATTGTTGAAAGTAGTGTACCTAAAATGGCTATTGCAGGCTTATCATTATGTTTATCAGCTGCAGTGTTTTTTATGACAGATGTTAGTATAGTTTTTTATCGTCCTAACTTGGTGAGTTATACGATAAATTTGATTCAAGAAACGCTTGTAGGCCTTATTATGGGATTTGTACTTAAAATATATTTTCAAATTTATCAATTTGTAGGAAGTTTGTTAAGTACGCAAGGAGGACTTGGCATGAGTATTGTGCTAGACCCGGTTGGAGGTGAACAAACACCTTTAATTGGGCGATTATATAACCTAGGTTTTTGTGCAGTATTCCTACTATCTGGGGGGTATCATTGGTTTATTAAAACCTTAGTGGAATCTTTTACTTTAATTCCTATTGGTAAGGCAGTTATTGGAACACATATTGTTTCTGGGGTAGTAGACACAACAGCCAATTATATGCTTATTTCCTTTAAATTAGCAATACCTGTGTTAAGTATCCTTGTTTTAGTAGACATTGGACTTGGCATATTAGCAAGAACGGTGCCACAAATGAATATGTTTGTTATTGGTATTCCACTTAAGATGATTATTTTATTTTTATTAATGATTATAACAATTAACCTTTTTTCACAGTTTAACGCCATCATTATTGAGAATATGACTAATACAATTATGAGTTTAATACAAGGAATGAGGCCAATATGATGGAGAACAAGTATATATTAGACCTACAATTTTTTTCTGCTGAAAGTGAAGGCAGAACAGAAAAGGCTACTCCTAAAAAGAGAGAGGATGCAAGAAAAAAGGGACAAGTTGCCAAAAGTAATGAACTAAATACAGCTGTTCTTATCGTAGGGTTTAGTGCCGTCAGTTTGGTATTAGGTGGCTATATGTTAGAAGGCATTAAGAATCAGTTTACTGGAGGATTTAATCATATTGAACAGGTATTTACAGAGGATACGAATGTTTATTTAGTGAAGGTTCTAAATAGCGTAATCATAGATTTCTTTAAAATTTGTTTACCATTATGGTTAGCATTATTTGTTATTGCTTTTCTTATTGCCTATATACAAGTAGGTTATAAAGTGAGTTTTGAACCGATGAAGGTTAAGATGAGTAAAATGAACCCTATCAATGGACTCAAAAAGATTATATCGAAGGATATGTTGATTACTTTGGCTATATCCATTGCAAAGGTTACAGTATTGGGATGGATTGTTTATAACATTATTCTGGGTAAGATTCCTAAATTTATGAATATTTACGAGCTAAGTGTAGACGAGATATTACATACGATTTCAATGACTGTTGTTGAGATGGGCTTTTTTGTTGGAGGAGCATTTTTGGTTATAGCAATCATAGATTATGTTTATCAATGGTTTAAACATAATGATAGTATCAAAATGACTAAACAAGAAATTAAGGAAGAGTATAAAAATGCCGAAGGTGATCCACAAATCAAGTCCAAAATCAAGCAAAAGATGAGAGAAGGTTCTATGAGACGTATGATGCAAGCTATTCCACAAGCGGATGTTATTATTACTAATCCTACACATTTTGCTATAGCAATTAAGTATGACGAACTATCAGGTCGTGCACCTATAGTTGTTGCCAAGGGAGTAGACTATGTTGCTCAGAAAATAAAAGAAAAAGGAAAAGAATGTCATATAGAAATTGTAGAGAATAAGCCCTTAGCTAGAGCTTTATATTATACAGTGGATTTAGATAAAGAAATACCGCCCGAATTGTATGGCGCCGTGGCAGAGGTATTAGCCTTTGTTTATAACCTACAAAAGAAACAGATGAATAGGAGGAGCTAAATGTGAAATTTAAAAAAGGAGATATAGTATTAGGACTATTTGTAGTTGGCCTAATCTTTTTGATTATTATCCCATTACCGGATATCATATTAAGTTTGCTACTTATTATTAATATCTCAATTTCAACCATTATTCTAAAGAGTTCACTTTTTTCAAAAGATCCTCTAGATTTGTCTTTATTTCCTACCTTATTGTTAATCACTACTATTTTTAGATTAGGACTTAATCTATCAAGTACAAGATTGATTTTATCTAAAGGGGATGCCGGGGATGTCGTACAGGCCTTCGGTGAATTCGTTGCAGGTGGCGATATTGTTATTGGTGCCATTATGTTCATCATTATTACAATTGTTAATATGCAGGTTATTACAAAAGGCTCTGAGCGTGTAGCTGAAGTAACTGCGCGTTTCACCTTGGATGCGATGCCTGGTAAGCAAATGGCAATTGATGCCGACCTTAATACAGGTTTTATTGACGAAGCAGAAGCAAAGAAAAGAAGAAAGAAAATTCAAGATGAAGCAGCTTTTTTTGGCTCCATGGATGGTGCTGCCAAATTCGTTAAAAATGATGCGGTAGTTGGTATTTTTATTACTTTTGTTAATATTATTGGTGGTATTATTATTGGTGTGGTTATGGGCGGTCTAGAATTTTCTGATGCCCTTCAGAAATATACGATTCTTACCATTGGTGATGGATTAGTAAGTTCAATTCCCTCCTTGCTTATTTCTACTGCAACGGGTATTTTAGTAACTAAAACGGCTGCAGAAGAAGAAATGAGTTTGACCATCGTCAAACAACTTTTTTCTTCCCCTATCGTATTACTGATTGTAGGTATTACCATTACCGTATTAGGTCTCTTTACGCCAATGGGTGTAATTGTTACACTTCCAATTGCTATAGTTTGGTTTGTAATTGCATCAAGTCTGAATAAGAAGCAAAAGATAGAAAATGTTGAAACTGAAATTGACGATCAAGATGAAGCAGCTAAAGAGATACGTAAGCCAGAAAATGTTATTTCTCTCTTACAAGTTGATCCGATTGAACTTGAGTTTGGATATGGTATCATTCCTCTTGCTGACGTCAATCAAGGAGGAGATTTGTTAGACCGCGTTGTTATGATTAGAAGACAGATAGCACTTGAACTAGGAAGTGTGGTGCCTATTGTGCGATTAAGGGATAATATACAGTTATCGCCTAATGCCTATAGTATTAAAATTAAAGGCGTAGAAGTAGCTAATGGTGAAATTTTATTTGACCACTATATGGCAATGAACCCGGGTTATGTAGAAGAAGAAATTGATGGGATTCAAACAACAGAGCCAGCTTTTGGACTGCCTGCTTTATGGATAACTGAGGCACAAAGAGAAAAGGCAGAGGTAAAGGGATATACGGTGGTAGATTGCCCATC
>JAEXBC010000046.1 GCA_023457875.1 Bacillota bacterium
CTAAAAACACGATAAAGCATAAACGCTTTATCGTGCTTTTTGAGCATCTAGAATATGCTTATACGCCAGAGCTGTCTCACTACAGCCTCTTTATTTTTCATAAACTTCTCTTTTAAGTACGCCAACATAAGGTAGATTACGATAATACTCTGCATAATCAATACCATAACCCACGATAAACTCATCTGGCACTTCAAAACCTAGGTAATCAATTTCAACAGGCACCTTACGTCTTAAAGGCTTATCTAGTAAAGAACAAATCCTAATGCTAGCTGGATTTCTAGTAAGTAAAATATCCTTTAAGTAGTTTAAAGTTAATCCACTATCTACAATATCCTCAACAATTAAAAGATGCTCGCCCTCTATGCTTCGGTCTAAATCCTTCATAATTTTAACTACTCCTGAGGATTCTGTGGTATTGCCATAGCTAGATACTGCCATAAAATCTAACTTTACAGGAATATGAATCTTCCTTATTAAATCACTTGTAAAAATATTAGATCCCTTTAGAATGCCAACAATCGTTAATGCTTTTCCTGTATATTCCCTCGAAATTTCCTCACCTAATTGAGTAATTCTTTCCTCAAGCTCAATTTCAGAAAATAATATCTCTTTAATATCCTTATGCATTCTCTCTTCTCCTTTGACGTAATCTCAATTGACTTTAAATTATACCTTAAAATAGGCAATAAGTAAAACATTAATTCTTCCAACTACTATAGGCTTCAATAATCACTTCTGCTACTTCAATCCCATCAACTGCTGCTGAAGTAATACCGCCTGCATAACCAGCGCCTTCTCCTGCTGGATAAAGACCTTTGATATTGCTTTGATAATGATCATCCCTCAAAATACGCACAGGAGAAGAGCTTCTTGTTTCAAAGCCGGTGAACAGTGCCTCTGGATGGTCAAAGTTTTTGATCTTCTTTCCAAACACTCTGATCCCCTCTTCAATCGCCTCCACCATAAAAGTAGGTAGCGCTTCACGAAGATTGGCGAGTTTCACCCCTGGCTCATAGGTGGGTTTAACCACCCCGAAAACTTCGCTAGAACGATTAGACATAAAATCCCCTAGCAACTGGCTAGGCGCTCTATAATCCCCTCCCCCTAACTGAAAGGCTAGTGCTTCAAATTCTCTTTGCAAGTGCATCCCAGCTAGAGGGGACTTGTTGGGATAATCCTTAGGTCCTACATTGACTAATATTGCACTATTTGCATTTTTCCCGTCTCGACTATGCTCGCTCATGCCATTGGTCACTATGCGCCCTTCTTCCGAAGCGGAAGCAATCACATAACCACCTGGACACATACAAAAGCTATAAACACTACGTCCATTTTCACAATGATGCACCAGCTTATACTCAGCTGCTCCGAGTTTTGGATGGTCTTTATTAGCCTCACCATACTGAGCTTCATTAATCCATTCCTGTAAATGCTCTACTCTCATTCCTATGGAAAAAGGTTTTTGCTCCATTTTAACGCCTTTTGTCTCAAGCATTTCAAAGGTATTTCGTGCACTGTGCCCAATAGCTAAAATACACACCTTTGTATGAATACGACGCTTTCCATTAATGACCACGGCTTGAAGTTGTCCATCCTGTATTTCTAAATCAGTTACTTCACTTTCAAAAAGATAGGTTCCTCCAAGAGAAATAATTGTTTCACGAATATTTTTTACTACATCTCTTAAAATATCAGTTCCAACATGGGGCTTGTTTTTATAGAGAATCTCCTTGGGTGCACCTGCCTTTACCATTTCCTCTAATACTTTATAGCAACGCTTATTTTTTATTTGGGTGGTCAGCTTGCCATCCGAAAAGGTGCCTGCACCTCCCTCTCCAAATTGAACATTTGAGTGGGGATTAAGTTTTCCCGTTTTCCAAAAATCTTCCACATCCCTAACACGTTCTTGTACTTCTTTTCCCCGTTCTAGAACAATGGGACAAAAACCCTGCTGTGCTAAAATAAGGGCTGCAAACATACCGCAAGGGCCACTTCCCACTACAATCGGAGGGTCAAGGAGTTCTTTATTTCCTTTCTTTGGGTAAACATAGGTCATATCAGGACACTTAAGGGCAGGATTTTTAGCCAAAAGCTTTTCTTCGACAGTGGTTTCTACATCTATGGTATAGACGATTTTTATATCATCCTTTTTTCTTGCATCAATAGCTTCTTTAAAAATCCTATAGCTTAATATGTCACTTACTTTTATCTTTAATTTTTTAGCAACCTTATGGATTATGGCGTCGCTGTCTTCTTGTAAGTTTAATTTAATATCCTGTACTCTAATCATCGCACGTCTCCATTTCTACTTGCACTTTCACCAGCAATAAAGCCTGTCGCCCAAGCCCATTGTAAGTTATATCCACCACAATCACCATCCACATCCAATACTTCGCCAGTTATATAGAGGTTTTTAGCTTTTAGTGAAGCCATGGTAGATAAATCGATTTCCTCCATGCAGACTCCACCAGCCGTTACTTGAGCAAATTTATAGCCTCTAGTGCCCTCAACATCAAAAACAAATGCCTTGAGCACCTTGGTCAGCTTATCTATCTCTAAATGCTCTAAAGTGTCGCAAGTTCGCGAAAAAGCAGTAATCTGGGCTGCTTTTAAAACAGGTACAATAAGGCGCTTATTCAGCATCCCCACCAATACTTCTTCAATACTCCGTTCGGGATGAGTGCTAATTCGTTCATAAATTTGGCTAATCAGTTCATCTTCTCCCATGGAAGAAAAAAGGTCTAAACTTACCTTAGCCTTTTTACCCTCTAGCTTTGCCTTAGCTGCCACACGGCTTAATTGAAAAATAGCAGGTCCTGATAAACCATCTTCAGTAAATAAGACCTCTCCATATTCTTCTCTTTCTATTTTTTCGCTTACTTCAATCGACGCCCTTGCTTTTACCTTTGTTCCTGTGAGCATTTTGCAATAGGGCGAAGGTGAAATCATATGCACTAAAGCTGGAAAGGTTGGCACAATATGATGCCCTAGCTTTTTAAGGAGCTGATAACCTAGACCATCACAGCCTAGACTATTATTAGCCATGCCTCCTGTTGATAGAATAACCTTTTTAGCTAAGAGCCTCTGCCCACTTTCACTCTCTATCTGCCACACCCCATCCTTTTCATCAAGTTTAGTGACTTTAAATTCTGTTAAGAGTTTTATCTCTAAGCGCGCCACCTCCATACGCAAAACCTCTAATATGCTTGTAGCCTGTTCAGAAAAGGGATAGACCTTATTTCCCTCGATCAGTGGCATAATCCCTAATTCACTAAAAAAATTTAGCGTTTCCTGATATCCAAAACGCCTAAATATGCTATCT
>JAEXBC010000047.1 GCA_023457875.1 Bacillota bacterium
CTCTATATCTGTCGTATGTGGTCCACTGTTTGCTATGCAATTATACAATGACAACTTTGGCTTTTCAAAGGAAATTGCTGTGGCAATTGCGTATTCAGCTACGCTTTTGTTTGTTGGCGTCTTCGCATTTGTTTCGGGCAATTTTGCAAAGAAAGTGCCACTTAATCGGTTGATTGCAATCAGTACCATAATAGCTATCATGGGAGAACTGACTGCAGCTAGCTCAAGCGAACTGGTACAGTTCATTATTGGCAGGTGTTTATTTGGAGCTGGTGCAGGTATGATACTTAATGCCTTAGATACCATGGTGGCTATGCAACCGGATGAAGAGCAAGTGACCAGGGGGTTTACGATGAGTAGTGCGGGCGGACAAGCTGGAAGCATTTTCGGTGTTGGCATAGGTGCTACTGTTATGCTGAATTTCGGTTATCCAGGGGTATATGTTGTTTCCGCTATGATACTTTTTATTCTCTTTGTTATATCTCTTCTTTTGTACAACAAACATAATATCCCTGCTGCCACAGATTTTGTAGAAGAGAATGCTGGCATGAGCTTTTTAGATTTTGTACGGAATAAACGCGTAATAGGTTATATTTTCTTTTTAGCAGTGCCGTATTTCATATGCTTGGGATTTGTTGAATATTACCTTCCGTTGGCAGGAAAAGGCTACGGTCTGAGTGAACAGGAAATTTCATATATTGTAATTATTTTTGGACTAATAGCTATTTCCTTTGGTCCGCTACTTACCAAAAAGCTTATGTCACTATTTCATTCCTATATTGTACTTATTATATCTACTGTCATTGTGTCTGCTGCAATCATATATTACGGACTTAATCAATCGATTTTGGGACTTGTGCTTTCCAGCATTGCCTTTGCTTTTGCTGATAGCTTTTTCGAATCGGTGCAAAACATCTATCTCACTCAGTTGCCTGAATCAATTAGATACGGGCAAGGTAGCACACTTGCATTCAGCAATATTGTTATTGGTATTGCTGGGATGGGACAGTCCTACCTATTTGCCTTTGCCATGATTTTTGGTATTAAGCATGCTTTTTTAATCATTGGTGTTGGATTCCTTGTATTAACAGTAGTATTCCTAATACTTAACCTTGACAAAAAGGAGAGGGTTTATGATCGTTCTACCCATTTGTGATGAACAGCAATATTTTTTTAATGTAAATGAAGCGTTTAATAGTATCCCTATGAAAATATCCTATTCAATGAGATTTTTAAAAAGCTTTTCTGCGGAGGAAATCACCTTTGCAGTTGAAAAATGTATAAAGACAGCCGATGTTTTTGCGGCAACATGTGTTGTAAAGGACGGCCATCAGTATATGGCATTTTTACCGTATCAGAAGAAGGACATTCCTGTATTTGATTTTTCAAGTGAAGAAGAATATGAAATCTTTTGCAACCAAAGTAGAGCAACAAAGATAAATAATAGAGATCAACTTTATGATATCTTTATTTTTTCAATATCGGGTTCTTATTATCATCTCCACTTTATTTTTAATCACTTGATATTTGACGGAATATCAGCTTTAGTACTATCTGAGAAGATACAAGAGATTTTGCTTAATCCAAACGAAGAAATTAAATGGCACCCATTTTCCGCCCACTTGGATAGTATAAAGCATTATAAGGAAAGTGAAAAATATCTTGCGGATAAAGCATTTTGGGAAGATAGATTTTTGGAAATTTCTAAAAGTGAATATCTTTTTAGTGATGTTATTGATACTAATGAGTCACTCATTAAAAGCTTGACTTTCCAGACAAGCCCAAAATTAAAAGAGCTTTTGTTTGCGTATTGCACTAAAAACAATATTTCACCGCATATTTTGATTGTTGCAGTACTTGCGCAGATTATAAATGACAAAACGGGGTGTAAGCGTTTTTATTTTGAAATGCCTATTGCAAACCGTTTGGGAACAAATGAAAAAAATAGCATAGGTATTTATGAAACTACTTTTCCGTTTATTTTTGATTTCACAAGATATAGTAATATTTTTGATTTACTCGAGTCTGTTCGTAAACAGTCCATGGATTACTATAAACGCAAAAATTTTGATTTGACTTCAAAAATAAATTCTGAGTCATATGAAAAAAAATATGGAAGATACATACCACAGTTTTGCTTTTCGTATTTTTGCGGTAATAAAAAGCCATCAGTTCCACTTACGACATTACACCATCATCATTCTGAAACTGATGTTATGCCTATGAGTTTATATATATCGGACTATTTGGATTGGCAGACTATGACGTTTTGTTATACGTATTGGGTAGACTACTTTACGGACGAAGAAGTTGTAGAAATTCATCACGATATTGAAACGAGAATAGCAAATATGATTACGAATAAAATCTAATGACTTTGGAGGAATATGAATGTTTGAAAACATTTCAACGATCAGTGAATTACTTTCTTTAACCTCAGATTATTATGGCGAAAAACCGGCATTTTCCTATTTGAAAGATGGAAAAATGTATTCTGTTTCCTATTCTGATTTTGCACAGCAGGTTAGCGCGGTAGCAAAATCACTTGTGTTAAAGGGTATTACAAACAGCAAGATATCTATTGTATCGGAAAATTCGTATTACTGCATTCTGTGGGCCTATGCTGTACCGCTTTCGGGTAATGTTCTTGTTATGCTAGACAACTTGACAACAATACAGGATAAAGCTTATGTGGTGGAGCATAGCGATACATCCTGTCTCATTTATTCCGCGTTTAATCAGCCGTTTTGTGACTATATAAAAGAAAATAATAAAAGTGTTATGAATACAATTTGTATCGAAATGGATACTGAGGATTGTCTGAGTAGTGAACGAGGAGTCGCATTGCCAAACACTGACGGTTCAGAAATGTCATATATATTTTATACTTCCGGAACAACAGGCAGACCGAAAGGTGTGATGCAGTCGCAAATTAATTTATTGCGTAATGATCTTTATTTTTCATATAGTTTAAAAGTGAAAGATTCTGTATATCTCATGTTGCCATTAAGTCATATTCTTCCTTTTGCTAATGTTGTGCTTGCTTCGATGTATTCCGGCGCTAATATATTCATTTCAGCAGGACTCAAGCATATCTGGAGTGAAATGCAGCAAGTCATGCCATATTGTGTCTATGCGGTACCAGCAGTGTTATCCTATTTTGATAAAACGATTAATGCTACAGCACAAGAATTAATGAAAACAAGTAATATGATAGATACTCTTTCTGTACGCAAAAAAGCGCTCAGCCAATTATTTGGCGAAAATTTAAGAATCATTCCAACTGGTGGTGCACCTATAAATTTAGACATTGCAAAGCGTATGCAGGAGTTAGACATCTTGGTGCTTAATGGATATGGGCTTACTGAAACGTGTGGATCAATAACAGTAAATCCAAATGATGATAATCGACTTGGAAGTGTTGGACGAGTAAATTTCAATTGTGAAGCAAAAGTTATAGAAGGCGAACTTGCGTTTAAAAGTCCATACTTATTTAAAGGGTATTACAAGGATTTAGAGGCTACCAAAGACGTATTTGATAATGAATGGTTTTTAAGCGGAGATTTAGGATATATTGAAGACAATTATGTATTTATTACTGGGAGAAAAAAGAATGTGATTGTATTACCCAATGGAAAGAACATAAGCCCGGAAGAACTTGAAATGGAATTACTAAAAATTGAAGAAATTAAAGAGGTGGTAGTTTGTGAGCAAGACGGAAAACTTACAGCTAAAGTTTATTCCGAACATGATGAAAAGACAATCCGTAAAAAGATAAATGAAATGAATAAGCATTTATCTTCATATAAGCAAATTGAAAATATTGTGTTTTACGCTGAGGAATTTCCTAAAACTGCGAGCAAAAAAATTAAAAGAGGAGAAATTTAAGATGCTTACTGAAGTGATCGAGATTATTAAAGAAACATTTTCCCCACCAATTGAAGTTACAGGAGACACAGCTATAAAAAATGATTTGCAGCTGGATTCATTTGAAATTATAAACCTCATATGTATATTGGAAAATAGGTATAAAATTGAGATTGGTGAAATGGATGTATTTTCTTTGGTAACAGTTAATGATATCTGCGATTATATTGCAAATAAATAAACTGTACTGACTAGAAGGCTACTTGATTTTATATTCCTTGACTCTGTCGTTGGGGAAGAGATTATACTTTATTTATAATCAACTATCAGGAGGATTTCTATATGAACGAACTTATTAAAATCAGAGAGGTTTCAGTTAAATATGATGTATCAGCCCGTACGCTTCGTTATTATGAGGATATGCGACTGATTAATAGCACAAGAAGTGATGATTATTCTTACAGAATGTATGATGAAGAAGCTGTAAAACGGCTAGAGCAGATTTTGATTTTGCGCAAGCTGAATATCAGCATCAAGGATATTCAGCGCATTTTCAACACTTGTGGCTCAGAGGTTGTTTTAGAGGTGCTTAGTAAAAAGGTTGACGATATAGACGGAGAAGTATCTCTTTTACATGAACTGAAAGAAGTCGTTCTTGAGTTTATCAGTCAGATAGAAAACGCTGATTTCGGCAATGACTCTGATGTTAAACTGCTGTATGAAAAGGCGAAAGATATTGAGAACCAGCTTGTAAATGTGGATTATAATGGCAACCCTTCAACGGTGAATCGTTTGCTGGAGGTCACGGAGAAATTGGACAACAAGGTACCAGACATCATGATTGTCAGGATACCTAAGTTTAGAGCGGTAACATCAGGGCTTATCTCATTTGAAGAACTTTTCGGCGGAGATTTCGGTCCTTGGCAAGAAGCGCACAACCATTTATTTAAACCCGTTATTTTCGGTTCTCCCGATTTCTTGTATGGAAAAGATGGAAAAGCCGAATGGATTTGGGCAATCAAAGACGAAGTGACACAAACGGATACTCACCCATATGAAATTATCGAATATTCTGGTGGGTTATATGCTGTTGCGGTTAGTGTCGATGGTGACGATGAAAGTCACAACAAGGTAAGAAGCAAGACAGAGAAATGGCTTGAAAGTACAAAATTCATCATTGACAGAGACCGCGAATTTATGGGACACATGATTTACGTGGATGATGAAATTAAAGAAGGTCTTGGCTACCATCAAATGAATCTTTATGCGCCTATAAAATTAAAAGGTGATAGTGAACTATAAAAGATTCACAGAGATTAAAAGAAATATAGCGGTACATTAAAAATCATACGTCTTGCAACGTTGGATATTTGCGCTCCAAGGTCCCACCAGGTTTAGGTGGGATCTTTTTTTGAACGTCCAAGGCACATAGAGTCAACTAAAATGTACTTATTCTGCTGACAAGATGAAACCTTGTATAGAGTTCACACTGAGGGGAAAGGAGAAATAAAATTGTCTACAATGGTTATGAATACATAATGTCGAATAATAATTAAGAAACAACAGAAAAATGTAGTATTATATATAAAAAAGTAATAAAAGTAATAATAGACAGAAAAGACTTGACAATAAACGCTAAATTTGTATATAATAATCTAAATAGAAATAAAATTGTCGGATAATTGTATGCATAAGTGATGAATGTCCAATGCAACTATCCATAGTAATTAACGATAATGCCTAAAAAGGAGATGTTCGATGAGAATCAGTTTTTGGTTGATATAATTTTATGAAGGGGTTGATAAGATGCTAAACGTAAAAAATATATTTATAAAACCAATATACAACAAGTCGTTAAAAGCTAAGCTCATAACTGTATTCACATTAATAACTTTGGTTGTTAGTATGATGAGCATCTTTACCTATTTTTCTATGAAATCGACAATTAAGAAATTTGACGATATATCGCAAACAGTCTTTTATGCGAACCAAATATCTGTTGTATTCCAAGATTTTCTTGATAATAGTATGCCTAAAATTATTAACAATGATGAAAATGAAAAAAAGAGCAGTCAAGAAATGCTGCTGGAAGTAGAAGAGAGTATTACAAAATTAAAGAAATTGGTAAAAGACAAAGAAAGTATTGAAAAGTTAAATTATGTAGAAAAAATGACTCAATCAAATATAGAAAATGTTAATCAGATACTAGAATTAGTAGAAGATACATCTGCCGTTTCTGCAGTTGCTGAACTGCAAAATAAGCAGTATAGTTTACAAGATTTTTTGAAAAAGTCAGTAGATCAGTTCATACGTACCGAATTATCAAGTCAGCAACGTGTAAAAAAGAAACTAAATGAGAACGCTGATTTTATAGGAATAGTGGTATTGGCACTCATTATTTCTTTGGCTACACTTAGTATTTTAATTTCTATATTATTCTCTAATTACATAGCAGGTATGATAGCAAAACTTGCTAAATACTCAAAGAATATATCAGAGGGACATCTTCAAATAAATAAAATTGAAGTAAAGAGTAAAGATGATATAGGGATCGTAGCTGATGCTTTTAACATAATGGTTGAAAACTTACGCAATATTATAGGAAATATAAGTAAGTATGGAGATGATATAGCACATTCTGCTGGAATAGTACAAGGTAGTGTTGAACAAAGTTCGAAAGCTATTGAAAACGTAGGTATATCAATGCAATCCGTCTCAATAGGGGCTTCAGAACAAACGGAACAGACAAAGGAAACTTTTAATATTGTTAATAGTTTATATGAAAGCAATAAAATAATGCTTGATAAGGCGAATCAGGTTTTAGCAACTTCACAAATGGCTATATCTGTTGCAACTGAAGGAAGTGCAAAAGTTGATGCCATGCTAAATCAAGTAAAGGTAATAGAAGAAAAAATAGTATTAACACAAAATAGTAGTGAAAGCTTAGAGAAAAAGACTAGTGAAGTTAAAAATATTATAGATACGATTAATAATATTTCAGTACAAACAAATCTTCTTGCTTTAAATGCAAGCATTGAAGCTGCAAGAGCAGGAGAACACGGAAAAGGTTTTGCAGTCGTTGCTGAAGAAGTACGTAAACTTGCAGACAGTTCTAAAAATGCAACAGGTGAAATAACAAAACTTTTAAATGTCATACAAAACGACTCAAAAGATGTTTCGGATAGGATGCATGTAGGAGTTGATGAGGTTAGAGGTGGAATCCAAATGGGAGAAGATGCCAGAAACTCATTCAACAAAATTTTAGAAACAAGTGAAGAAGTTGATTCACAAATAAAAGATATTACCAATGAAATAAAAAATATAGCAGAAGAGATAAAAGATGTTGAAGGAAAGAGTAAAAATATCTTAAATATAGCGGCTGATTTTTCAGATGAAAGTTGTAATATTTCAGCTACTCTTCAAGAACAAACGGCAACGCTTGAAGAGATAACAGCATCGTCCGTTGTACTATTAGATATGGCAAATCAACTACAAAAGATTGTTAAACAATTTAAATTATAGAGTCAAAGGAAAAAGTGATTTATTTTTAACCTGGATTTAATCTACATTCATTTTAAAAATTTAGATATCTATACTTTAAAGTGGGTAGATTGAACATATTTATTAAAACAATCATTAAAAATTAAAAAATTGACGATTACAAAACAAACAAGGGGGTTAAGAGATGAAAAAAACCATTTTATTTTTAGTATCACTGTTGGTTTTAGGTGTAGTTATGGTTGGGTGTGGAAAACAAGCTACAAGTGAAGACGAGACTTCAAAAGAAGTTACAAAAGTAACAGATGAAACAGGTGAAACAAATGCAGTAGATGCAACAGATGCAACAAGTGCTGAGATAAAAAAAGCATATGGCGTTCCAGCAATAAATAATAGCTTCCATCAAGCACAAGCAAATTGGGCCAAAAAATATGCAGAAGAAAAGTATGGAGCAAAAGTTGAAGTTTTTGATGGTAAATCAGATGCAGATACAATAAATCAAAACTTTAGAGAAATGGTTGCAATAGGCTTTGATATGGTTACTATACAACCATGGAAGGGTGATGATATAAAGACAGATGCAGAAGAGGCGATAGGAAATGGAATGATTTTAACAACTTTTTATGGTGATATACCAGGGGTAGCTGTTCCACAAGTAACATCTGCAGAAGCTGATGTTTCAGAAGAAATGGGAAGAATAGCGGCAGAACAATGGAAAAAAGCTAATCCTGATAAACCAATAAAATTTGTTGCTATTGGATGGCCAGATAATCAATCAGTTAAAACAGGACGTACAGATCCTTTTGCAAAGGGTGTATTAAGTGTAGATCCAAACGCCATAGATCTTGGATGTAAAGATGGTAGTAAAGGAGCAGAAGCTGCAAAAAAAATTATACAAGATCTATTAGTATCAGATCCTGACATCAACATCATATATTCTGAAGCAGGAGACCTTACAGTAGGCGTGTTACCTGCATTAGAAGAAGCTGGTAGAGGTAAAATGAATAATGGCGTTCCACTGACCGAAATCCTGTGTAGTGTAGATTGTCCTCAAAACGAACTTATTTCATGTTTTGATCCTAACTCTTCACTTAAGATGTCAATGGGTATTCCACCAAAAGAAGTTGCATATGCAAAAATTGATACTATGTTTAACATAAAAGATGGAAAGATTAAAAAAGATGATTCAAGTTTGATTTATGTTCCTAATAAATTAATTGGTTACTGGAGTCAAACTGATGCTAAGGAAGCATTTGACTGGTATAATGAACAGTTTGAAGCTGATGTAAAAGTACCAGAATACAGTAAATAATATAGTAATATAAGTTAAATAATACAATACAATATGAACAGCAAGAAAATTATATCAAGGACACTACCAAGTATAATACTAAAAAAGCGGCTCCATCAAGATCTCTCTTGATGGAGCCGCTTTTTGAATTCTTTTATCGTAGAACACAAGTATTAAGTCGTTCTCTTATTTTGTAATAACAACTTTCTTCTCTTCTGAAATCCATGAGACAGTTGCACCGAGTTGTTCAGCTATAAATTTAAGAGGGGTAAATATTCTTCCATTTTCAATAAAAGCAGGACTGTCTAGTTTTACTTTTTTGCCGTTTACATAGGCAATGTCTGAGTCAGTATAAAGAAGGATTATTATTTCTTCACCCTTTTTATTTTTCCCTTTGATTGTAACTTCTCGCTTTTTACCGTTCCAAGTAACTTCGGCGCCGAGGCTCTCGGCTACAGCTCTTGAAGGAAGCATGGTTCTGTTATTTTTGATCATTGGAGCAGGATCATTTGTTGTACCTACACCAGAAGCGCTGGTATCATTTTTACCTATTGTAAAAACAATTTCATTTTTGGAGTGATCAGTAGGGCTAGGCTCTGTTTGCGTCCATTTTGCGTATAGTGTAGTTGATGCTGTTATTTTTGTATTGGGATCATAAGGTATTGTAAGAGCCTTATCCGCATACCAGCCTTCAAATACAGCGTCATCTTTTTTAGGTGCTGGGATATCTCCGACTGTTGCACCTTCTTTTATACTCTTGCTATCAATAGTGTTTCCACCATCTGTGTCAAACTTCACAGTAACTGTTGGGGAAGTGGGTGTTGATGTTGAACTTGAATTTGAACTTGAGCTTGAGCTTGAACTCCCACC
>JAEXBC010000048.1 GCA_023457875.1 Bacillota bacterium
CATTGGCATTGCAGGTAGTCATATCCTATATGCTAATCATGTAGTAGAACCCTTTTCCTTAGCCATTGTTGATCTGGAGGATTCAAAATGGACCCATATGATTATTGATACAATCAATCATATGGAAACGGTAACCGAGCTTTGTAGTATTCAAGTACTGGATAAAGATGAAGCGAAGGCAAAGCTAAAAGAGGGAGAGGTAACGGCGATTATTACCATCCCTGAACATTTCGTAGAAGATGTTATGACGGGAAAGAATACCCCTATCACGCTGGAGAGAAGAGATAGCACTTTATTAGAGGGAGCTGTTATCAGTAAGCTTGTTTCGGCAGGTACAAAGCTTCTCTCGGCTTCTCAAGCTGGCATATATACTACGCTAGATGCATATGAGACTTTTGGAATCGATGAAGGCAGAAGCTGGGATAGCTTGGTGCAGGAGATTAATATCATATTTGTGAAGGAAATCCTTGGTAGAAGTAGTATGTATGTGCAAGAAGAAGTGGTATCTACCAGGCTTATTTCCCCTCTTGAACATTATATTTTGTCAGGGTTAATTGTGATGCTTTTATTAAGCTTGATGTTAAGTCTAGATTGTGTTGTGATGCTTAATAAGAAGGAAAATTTAATGAGATATAGGGTATCGCGGATGAAGGCAAGCTATCTGGTCAGTGGCAAGCTGTTGAGCTTAAGTATCTTTATGTTAGGTATAGAAACATTTATTCTAGGAAGCCTGGCAGTTTTATCAAAGCTCTTTTCTTTAGAAATGAATTGGCAGTTATCCTGGCAAGGGATATTAGGTGTCTTTCTAGTAGCTATCAGTATAAGTGGTGTAGGCCTATTAATAGGGCTTATTTTTGGTGAAAAGGAAGCCTATAGTTTGTTTATTTTTTTAATAGCCATTGTGATGGCGTTTTTATCAGGCGGCATTATACCTCATGCCTATTTACCAGAGCGTATAAGCTATTTGGGTTATTTTACTTACAATGGTTATGCGCTAAAAAGCTTAATGCCATTATTGGGGGCAAGCTGCCAAGGGGTGACTTACCTAGGTATACTGGCGTTAACCATGATTTGTGTGGCAGTATGCATTATTATCCTTAAGAAGAGGGGGTTAGAAGTATGAGGTTTTATGGTGTAGCGCTAAGACTTAAGCTCAAGGAACTTCTATGTCATAAAGGTTATCTCCTTGTACTAGGATTACTTCCTATTCTCATTGCCTTTTTAATGTTTATGTCAGTGGCATATGCTGAAGAAACTGGCCTAAAGGCAGGGGTGTGGTGGGACAAAGACTCTCATATGGGAGAAAAGCTTTCAACCTATTTAATGCAGGATGATGCGATTCATTTTATAGCCTATGAAGAGATAGAGCAGTTAAAAAAGTCAGTTGCCATAGGAGAAATAGAGTGCGGTTTTATCATTAGTAGTGAGATTGATGAAAAAAGAGAAAATCATAATCTGAGTGAGGCAATTACAATTATTAAATCCCCAGCAACAATGTCTGCTGGAGTGATGCAGGAAATTGTATCTGGCGGAGTTTATCGTTATATTAGCGCTGATATTGCCTATAGGGTGCTTAGTGAAAAGGCATATATGAATCAGGAAATGGACTTAGAGGAATGGCTCAAAGCTCAGGTTGAAACCTATTATGTGAATGGAGATTTAATGCAGGTTGATTATGCAAGTGGCGATGAAGTGACCTCAAAGCCCCAACAAAAGGGAGAAGGCTTTGTTCGTTTAGCTAAGGGCTTAATTGCGGTATTCTTGCTGATTAGTAGTATGCTTATGGGTGAGAGACTAAGTGAAGATTACAATAGTCAATTATATCAAAGATTATATACTGTTAAGAAAAAGGCGATTTATCCTGAAGTTGCCCTTGTGGGCGCCAATATGCTGATGCAAATGCTGGTATCTCTAGTGGCAATGCTTATTATTGGGGGAAAAGCTCATTTGTCAGCAAGTGAGCTTTTTAAAGAAATGCTTTTGCTACTTGTCTATATGAGTACGTTAAGTATGGTGGTGATGCTAGGGAGTGTATGGATTAAAAGTAGTGCCATGTGGTTTTCCATGATCCCGATGCTGATTATTGCAAGTATTATTTTTTGCCCCATTGTTATTGACTTAAGCAGTATGCAAACACCTTTAAAGTATATATGCTATTTATTTTTACCCTACTATTATCTTAGGGGAATGGAGATGATGGGTGTACTTTTAGGCGTAGGTGCGGTAAGCGGTTTGTTATACTATTGTTTTAGAAAAAAACGCTTGCAATGGTAGTTTGTTAAAGCTTTTCTCCTTTAGTGACGACATAATAAATAGTAGTATAATGAGCGAGGTGAAAGCATGATTGAAGGTATAAACGAGAAAGGCTATAGAGGATATACGACGCCTATTAATCAAAATATAATACAAAACACCCAACAGACTCCTAGTGAGACAAAGACCTACCCATTACAAAATTTATTAGAACAAATAGATGTCTATACATATACCCAAGAGGATACCAAACAAGTAGAAAAAGAGCTTGTAACGAAGCTCAAAAAGGAGCTTGATTTAAAAGAGGAAGACATTTATGAACTTTATAAGAGAGGTTATAATTTAGAAAATCTTTATGCGGATTATGTAGGAGGCTATTTAGCTGGTGAGGTAGGTGGAGCAGGGCAAACAGATGAGGTAGCTGCTGTGACAAAGTCAGATGCAAAGAAATCCACCTCAAGTAGTATGAGCTATAAGGTGGAAACGATTAAGAAGGAAAACGATACAATGTATCTCAATGCCTTAAAGAGTACTGAGCCTATTACCATTCAAAGTTTATACCAAAACAACTTTAAGGGACAAGCTAAACGCACTGCCACTTCTTACTCTAAAGAGGATGTAGCTAATGTGCTGAAGATGAATGGGATGAATACCAATGAAGGCAATATGTGGGCGGCAGATAAATTAATGAGCTATGGGATGGGCGTGAG
>JAEXBC010000049.1 GCA_023457875.1 Bacillota bacterium
TGGGTGGAGCGCAAGCTGTACATTACAGCCTCCTCGTATATCACAAGCTGAAATAATATCAAGGGATGCACGTCTAAGCATTTGATATTCTTTATCTGATAAGGTCTGAGAAGGTGCCACAACAATGCTATCACCTGTATGAATACCCACTGGGTCGATATTTTCCATATTACATACAGTAATGCAGGTACCATAGTTATCACGCATTACCTCGTATTCGATTTCTTTCCAGCCTTTAATACATTTTTCAATAAGCACTTGATGTACACGAGAAAGGTGAAGGCCACTTGAGCTAATCTCACGAAGTTCTTCTTCGGTTTCTGCAATTCCTCCTCCTGTACCACCCAAGGTATAGGCTGGTCTAACCACTACAGGATAGCCAATCTTTCTAGCAAAAACAACTGCATCTTCTACATTTTCTACTGTTTGACTTTCAATAACTGGTTGGTTGATGCGTGCCATTAAAGCTCTAAAGTCTTCACGGTCTTCTCCTTCTTTAATCGCTGAGATCTGGGTACCAATTACGCGTACGTTGTATTTATCCAAAATACCCTTATCATGTAGCTCTACTGCCAAGTTAAGAGCCGTTTGTCCACCTACACCTGCAAGCAAACTATCTGGTTTTTCTTTTTTAATAACTTTTTCAAGAAATTCAATGGTTAATGGTTCAATGTAAATTTTATCTGCTATTTCTTTATCTGTCATAATGGTAGCAGGATTACTATTAACGAGAATGGCTTCCACACCTTCTTCTCTAATTGCTTGACAAGCTTGTGCTCCTGAGTAGTCAAACTCTGCTGCTTGGCCGATAACAATAGGGCCTGAACCAATTACTAATACTCTTTTTATACTCATATCTCTAGGCATTTAGTTTACCTCCTTGCATTACTTTAATGAATTCATCAAATATATGTGCGGTGTCAGTAGGTCCTGGACAAGCTTCTGGGTGAAATTGTACACTGTAGATGTTTTGCTCTTTAAAGTACATACCTTCTACTGTTTGGTCATTCATATTGGTATGTGTCACAACTGCACCTTCCGGCATCGTTTCGACATAGTAATTGTGATTTTGTGAGGTAATGTATACTCTGTTCGTAATAAAATCCTTAACAGGATGATTACAACCGTGGTGCCCAAATTTTAATTTAGCGGTATTTCCTCCCATTGCTAAACATAAGAGCTGATGTCCTAGACAAATGGCTGTAATAGGTTTTTTGCCAACAAGTGCTTTAACGGTTGCTACTGTATCTGGTACATCTTTGGGGTCAGCTGGTCCATTAGAGACAAATACACCATCTGGGTTAACTGCTAAGATTTCTTCAGCAGTGGCAGAGGCTGGGAATACTGTCATTTTACAACCTCTTTCTTCAAAGGAGCGTAAGATATTACTTTTGATACCACAGTCAATTACTGCAATATGTGTCTTTTTCCCTTTAATCACATATGTTTCCTTAGTAGTTACCTCACTAACAGCCATTTGGTTGTTAAAGGCATCTAATTTAAGTTTCACCTGACTTGGGGTAAGTTCTCTCACAGCAATAATGCCGCGCATGGTTCCATGATCTCTTAATACCTTGGTTAAAGCTCTTGTATCAATGCCCTCAAGTCCAATTACCTTTTGTGATTTTAAATAACCATCTAGGGTAAGTTCACACCTAAAGTTGTTAGGATAATCTGCTTTTTCTCTCACAATTAATGCGCGTACATGGGATTTATGACTTTCCATATCTTCAAGATTAATACCATAATTACCAATCAAGGGATAGGTCATCACTACCATTTGCCCATAATAAGAAGGATCTGTTAGTATTTCTTGATAACCAGTCATACCCGTGTTGAAAACAACCTCTCCTATGACTTCTTTTAAGTAACCAAATGCCTTGCCTTCAAATATCATTCCATTTTCTAATATTAACTGTGCTTTCATTAACTCATCACTCCTTGTAAATCATCTCTCATGGCAATGACTGCTTTCTTTGAAGCTAATGCGAATTCCTTTTCACTAAATTCCTTATCACTTTTATAAGCCGCAATAATGCCTCTTGAAGAGTTGACGATAATCCCAGATTTGTTTTTATCAAAATACTCCTTAAGGTCTTGTGCCTGTCCACCTTGTGCACCATAGCCTGGTACTAGGAAGAAGGTATGTGGCATTCTCTTTCGAAGTTCTATGCCTTGCTCCTTGTATGTAGCTCCTACAACGGCACCAATTCGGCTGTAGCCTTTACCTCCCATTGTCATTTCGCCCCACTTACTTACTAAGTCTGCTGTCTTATCATAAATAGGCACACCCTCTACCTGTAAATCTTGAAGCTCTATACTGCTTGGATTGCTGGTTTTAACTAGGATAAACAACCCACGGTCTTGACTGTTGCAAGCTTCAATAAAAGGCTCAACCCCATCAAATCCCATATAAGGATTAAGCGTTACCGCATCCTCTTGCCATAAGTCAAAATGTTCTCCTTCAATATCTACTCCCGCAATATGTCCCGCATAGGCTGCTGCAGTAGAAGCAATATCCCCTCTTTTTACATCTCCTATAACGATAAGACCTTTTTGCTTTGCATAGGCTATGGTTTCCATATAAGCTCTTAAGCCTTCTAATCCGTATTGCTCATACATGGCAACTTGAGGTTTAACTGCTGGAATAAATGGTGCTACCTCATCTAGAATAGCTTTATTAAAACGAATAAACATTTCTGCTACAGCTTGTGGTGTTTTTCCATAAAGGGCTAACATTTCTTCCTTTATAAAAGAAGGAATCATGGCGTAGGTTGGATCTAGTCCCACCACTGTTGGATTTTGCACTTGCTCTATTTTTGTGATTAAGCGATCTATCATTTTCATTCTCCTTTGGATTTAGTATGGGCTAAAATATATACGAATTTTTATGCACACTTATTTATAATTATTCTAACATATTTCGTCATTTTTACAACAGTCTTTGTAATTTTTATGCCTCACAATAAATGATTTGTCCTTTTACAAGGGTATGTGTCACTTTACCTTGAATCTCCCAACCAATAAATGGCGAATTTTTGCTTTTTCCTACAAAAGTATCTAAGCTAATGTCATAGGTAGCTTCAGGGTCAATAATTGCAATGTCAGCATTCTTCCCTACGCTAATATCTCCCTTGTCTATGCCAAGGATTTTTGCTGGCCGGCTGCTCATTTTATCAATAAGCTGCATTGGAGTAAGCAGCTCTGTCTTAACAAGCGCACTATAGCTTAGGCTAAAGCTAGTCTCAAGACCCACAATCCCAAAAGGTGCTTTTTCAAACTCTACATTCTTCTCGTCATAATGATGGGGTGCATGGTCTGTAGCAATCACATCTAAGGTCCCATCTATGAGCGCAGCTTTAATTGCCTCTACATCCTTTACAGTACGAAGTGGTGGGTTCATTTTTTTATTAGTATCATAATCTCCCAAGATACTATCATCTAGTATGAAATAATGAGGTGCTGTTTCCGCCGTAACTGGTATGCCTTGGGCTTTTGCAAAGCGGATAATCTCTACGCTTCCTTCTGTAGAAATGTGGCATAGGTGAAGGGGAGCTCCTGTATACTTTGCAAGAAGAATATCTCTAGCGACAATAATCTCTTCTGCTTCCCTTGGAATGCCCTTGATGCCAAAAAGCTGTGCATTCTCACCTGCATTCATTGCGCCACCTACGAGAAAGCGGTCTTCAGTATGAGACATAATGGGTAAGCCGAAGGGTTTAGCGTAAGACATCGCTTTTTTCATAAGGCCTGAGTCCATCACTGTCTTGCCGTCTTCACTTAAGGCACAGATTCCGTGCTCCTTCATCTTTCCAATGTCAGCTAAGGTATCTCCTTCTTGTCCCTTCGTAATCGCACCAATGGGTAAGACATTGACGCCATTTGCTTTTTTTGCCATGGCATAAATGTATTCTACGACGCATTCATTATCAATGACCGGATTGGTATTAGGCATACAGCATACCGTGGTAAATCCTCACTTTGCTGCTGCTCTTGCGCCACTTTCAATATCCTCTTTATGTTCAAAGCCAGGTGCTCTAAAATGAACGTGTAAATCAATCAGTCCAGGCACTACCCATTTGCCAGTTGCATCAATTTCCTTTGTTGCCACTTTATCAAAGTTCTCTCCAATGTGACACACCACACCCTCCTCAATCCAAAGGGTATTCACTTCTTCCATTCCTGAATTAGGGTTTATGATATATCCGTTCTTAATACAAGTAACCATCTTTTTATCTCCCTTCATTAAGTAATGCAAATAATGCCATTCTCACAGCTACTCCATTTGTAACCTGTTGATCGATTACAGAAGCTTTGCTATCCATTAACTGTGGCGTAAGCTCCACACCTCTATTAACTGGTGCTGGATGCATCAATAGTGCATCCGGCTTAGCATATGCAAATAAATTTTCATCTAATCCATATATTTGACTATATTCCCTAAGGTTAGGGAACAATCCGCCTTTTTGTCTTTCCAACTGTATGCGAAGTGCCATGACTACATCTGCATTCTTTATAGCAGCTTTTAAGTCTGTTGTAACCGTACAGCCCAGCGTTTCCATGCTTTTTGCAGTCAACGTTCCTGGTCCTGCCAAAGTAATCTTAGCGCCCAGTTTAGTTAAACCAAATACATTTGATCTTGCGACACGACTATGGGCAATGTCTCCCACAATTGTTACCTTTAGGTTCTTAAATCCACCTTTTTTCTCATAGATGGTATAGAAATCGAGAAGTGCTTGAGTAGGATGCTCATTAACGCCATCGCCTGCATTAATCACAGAGGCCTTTACATTCTTTGCTAAAAGATGAGCCGCTCCACTGATATGATGTCTCATAATCATGTAATCAATGCCCATACGATCTAAAGTGATCCCTGTATCTACTAAGCTTTCTCCTTTTTGAACGCTACTATTGGCAACACCCAAGTCTGCTACATTTACGCCAAGATAACTTCCCGCCATGGTAAATGCCATCCTTGTGCGGGTACTATTTTCATAGAATAAGGTTACAGCTGATTTGCCTTTTAGTAGGTCAAGCTTATCTGAATTGCCTTGTACAATACTTTTCATTCCTTCAGCACGTTCTAAAATCATCATAATTTCTTCAACATTTAAATCTCTTATTCCAAGTAAGTCTTTCCTCTTTAGCATTTGGCAACCTTCCTTTGCATTCAAATTTTATTTTTTTGCAAAATAAAAGGCAATACAAGGATTATTATCCTTCTATCGCCTTTTGTCCTAAGAAGATACAACTACAATAAAATGCAAAACATAAAGTTTTACATATAGCCATTATAGCGTATGCATCCAGTGGATTTATATATATTGTTTGTCCATTACTTCTTAATTGTGCTTTTTGATTTAATAAGTTCATTTTGTTCTCCTTCTTGGTCTCTCTGTACCAAACTTAAAGGCAATTTATTATTTAATTATCGACATTTTATCATTGTATACAATTCCTGTCAAGATGTTATCCAAAATCTCATAAATCTTTATCATTTATTAATAATAACAAATTTGGTGACTTTTCTGAATATACTTCCTATCAATATTATCAATGAAAATCGACTTAAATCCATTTCCTTACTCTTTTTTTATAATCAAGATAAGCAGCTCCAAACTTCTTCTGCATCATTTCTTCTTCAAAATGTATGTAATGTTTGTCCAAAATAATAAGTCTAATGACTTTTTCTTTGCAGATACCATATAATTGCTGAATAAGTTCATCTGGAATATCCCCAAATCCCCTAATTGCCTGTTGCAGTTTAAAATATGCATCCATAAAATCTCCTTTGAATATGCAATGAAGTGATTTGTTCCGCTCTCTTTATTTTGCTTCCTTTTTTCTATTGCTAAATTTATAAGCAAGTTTAATATATAGAAAACGTGGCATCAACTGCATAGCTTTAATAAAAACCTTTTCATAGACACCTGGTACACAGACTACCTTACCACGTTTTAAATCTTTGAGGGATAGGTCTACTACTTGATCAGGTTCCATCCATCTAATGAGTCCTTTATTTGTTCTAGTTGATTGAGTCATTCCCATTTTTTCATGAAAGTCAGTTTTTACTAGTCCTGGTCATAAGACTTGTACCTTAACCCCTGTACCAAGCAAATCATAGAATCCCTTACTTCTATTAAGATATTTCATTACTCAGGAAGCTCCATAATATCCTCAGCAATCAAAGCTAGTTCTTCAAATGTAGCATCATTTCGAACAATAAAGATACGGTAGTTAACCCCTTCATCTTCCCAGAAAAGAAACTTTTTCATTCTATAGCCTTCAGGTTTGTTGTAGAAATCTCCATTTATAGGCTCGGGAAATTCTGCACAGCCCACTTTTTTTCCTTTGATATCTAGTATCTCTATAATATTATAGTTTTCTGTATCGGATCCATCCTCACTAACGGGATATAGGCCTATTGCAAAAATAAGAGGTAGCTTCTCCCATTCAGGCTGCGGATTTTGTCTGATTGCAGCCAACTCGGCCTCATTGTCATTGATGCTGTAAGTTACTGAAAACACAGACAGTTTTGTATCGTCTGTTGACGTAGATATATTCTTTTCGCGTAGATGGTATTTACCCGACAACTCTTTAGGAAACTCTTTAACTTTAAAACCTAATAACTCTGTCAGTTCTTCACTGGACCTACCTTGTGTATACATGGTTTTGGCAGATACTATATCGATCTCATCTGTTCTTACTGCCTTTGGTTCATACTTACCATCAGCTGTCTTAACAGGGATATAAACGGTACGAACAATAGCGCTAGCTGTTTCAATAGCCAAAACTCTAAGTGGTGGAATACAAGCTATAGCAACCACAAGCATAAAAACGAATGAGATAATAACTCGGCCAACTAATTTTGCAGTATTGCTTCCCATACTCAGAATATATTCTAAAAACTTATCTTTAAGAATCCCTAAATTAGTTTCCTCTTTTTTTTCAAAGTCAAAGTGTAAAAAGTCCTCTTTTATTTCAATCTTTGCTGCTTCTCTCTTCAAATATGCCCTTATATATTTTTCACTTTCAAATCTTACTTTCATTTAATCTGCCACCTACTTTCATAAGAGTAACCTGCTCTGAATCATTAAATAAACCATTCTCTATCATCTCTTTTTCGATTTGCTTTCTTGCGGCATAAAGTCTTGATTTAACTGTTCCTTGTAAGCAGTTCAATGTCTTGGCAATTTGCTTAATGCTCATTTCATTATAGTAGTAGAGAATAACTGTGGTTCTAAGTGGAATAGAAAGCTGATTAATGGCATGATGAATAACCTCATTTATATGTATATTTTCAATTTCTTTATTATTATCTTGAAACGCTATATTTTCTTCAAGGTAAGTATGCTCTTTTTTCCTTTCCTTAGCAGAAACACTCCAGCAGGTGCGTATAAGAAGCTTGTTAAACCACGCTTCAAAAGCTTCTATATGCTTTAGCCTTTTTATGTCACAATAGCACTGACAAAAAGCTTCTTGAACAATATCCTCAGCTATTGCCTTTCGCCCAACTATAAGATAAGCAGTTCGTAATGTTCTGGCATAGTACCGCTTATAAAGTTGATTAAAGGCTTCTTTATTTCCTTGCTGACACAGCTCAACCATTTGCTTTGTATCCATCCTTAACCTCCTTCTATTTATATAAATCAGGTGCACCTATACTTAATAAGGGAGAAAAAAATGTAAAAAGGTTCGCTCATTTAAATATTTTTTTACTAACAATATTAATTTCCCAACTATGCTGAGGAAAACAAAGTAATCAGTAGTGTTACATCCATTATAATAACGCCTCCTATATTACAATGATAATGGTGTTATAAGCCATATCAAA
This sequence comes from Bacillota bacterium, assembly GCA_023457875.1. GTDB lineage: Bacteria > Bacillota > Clostridia > Lachnospirales > Cellulosilyticaceae > Cellulosilyticum. Next base: position 7,835 of record JAEXBC010000049.1, read on the forward strand.
ACATAGGAGGCGTTATTATAAACAACTAAATTTATCACATTTGATTATTCAATCGTAAATTTCGCTGAACCAAAATTCTCATATACTCTACCGGACTGTGCTGTAAAACGAAGTACACAGTAATCTGGATCAGTCTTGCCTTTTGGATAATACATTTCATCTCCAAATCTCCAAATTCTGTCTTTTGTCTCTTGATCCTCTAAAACTTCCATTTTCCCTTTTAACATAACGCCTTTAAAAAATCTTCCATCATAGAAATATAAACTGGCTTTTGGATCCTTTCTATATTGAGCAACTCTAAGAGAAGAGGTATTGGTGGTAAAGTAAAATACCTTTATTCCTTCACGCTCTCTTGCATTATACATCACTTTCATATTAGGGTATCCCTCATCATCTATTGAC
>JAEXBC010000050.1 GCA_023457875.1 Bacillota bacterium
AACTGGAAATTGCAGAAACTGCCCTTAAGAAAGAAGAGGATCCCATTTCGAGGCAAAGCTTAATAGAAACAAAGCAAGAGCTAGCTGAGTTAAGAGACAAATTTAACGCCATGAAACTGCAGTGGGAAGCTGAAAAAGAAACGATTACAGCTGTACGCAGTATAAAGGAAGAAATTGAAACGGCAACAGCAAATATGCAAAAGGCTGAAAGGGAATATGACTATAATAAAGCAGCTGAATTAAAGTATGGCATTATTCCTAATTTGAAAAAGAAACTTGATGAAGCAGAAGCCAAAGCACATGAGCGTACTAAAAACCCGCTTCTTCGTGATAAGGAAAATGAAGAGGAGATTGCAAAGATTATTTCTCGTTGGACCCAAATTCCTATTACGAAGTTAATGGAGGGTGAAAGACATAAACTACTAAGTCTAGAAGAGATTTTACATCAACGCGTGATAGGACAAAACGAAGCAGTCGAAAAGGTAACAGATGCTATTTTACGTTCACGGGCTGGCATCAAGGACCCAACAAGACCAATAGGTTCTTTCTTATTCCTTGGACCAACTGGTGTAGGAAAGACTGAACTTGCTAAGGCCTTAGCTCAGGCTTTGTTTGATGATGAACACAATATGATTCGCATTGATATGAGTGAGTATATGGAAAAGCATGCCGTAGCTAGACTTATTGGAGCACCTCCAGGATATGTAGGCTATGAAGAGGGAGGCCAATTAACAGAGGCTGTGAGAAGAAAACCCTATGCAGTTATCCTTTTTGACGAAGTTGAAAAAGCTCACCCTGATGTATTTAATGTGCTCTTACAAGTATTGGACGATGGACGCATTACAGATTCAAAAGGACGTACAGTGGATTTTAAGAATACCATTATCATTCTAACTTCTAACTTGGGCTCTGGGGCAATATTAGAGGGAATTAATGCTCACGGTGAAATAGAACCAGAACTAGAGGAAGTGGTTACGCAAATGCTCAAGACACATTTTAGACCAGAATTTTTAAATCGTTTAGACGAAATTGTACTGTACAAACCTTTACAAAAGCAAGAAATTATACAAATAGTTGATTTGTTAGAGCAGGATTTAAATAAACGTTTGGAATCACAACAATTAAGTGTGAAATTAAGTGACTCAGCTAAAGCTTATATCGCTGAGCAAGGTTTTGATCCTGTATATGGAGCAAGACCACTTAAACGCTTTTTGCAGCGTAAAGTAGAAACTTTAATTGCTAGGACTCTTATTGCTCAAGAAGTTCAGCCGTTTTCTACCTTTATGGTAGATTATAAGGAGGAAGCGCTTAGCGTTACCATATTAACTTGATTGATAACATCCCCTTACTTTAAATAAGTAGGGGGATGTTTTTTATGTAAGGCTAATATGAGTATTAAGTGATAAAAAGAGGTACAAAAAAATACAATATGAAGATTGAGTTGTTACTTTTTTGTACATCATCCATATAAAATAACAAGAATTTTATATATTTAATATGTTTTGTACAAAAAATACTAAAAGTGTGCTAGAATAAATAAGTATGATAAAGAGATATCGTATTGAAGACAAAACCATCGATTTTAGTTAAGAGGTATTAAAAGAGAGGGGGACTGGCTTACAAACGCCAGATAAATACAATATGCGAAAAAAATATATTATCGCTTTGATGAGTATTACTTTATGTCTCATTTTTTTCTTAGCGGTTTATTTAACCAGTAATAGGCAGGAAGTGGTTATTACACCTATTGAGGCATTTGATTCAAAGGAAAAGATTAGCTTTATTAGTAGCTGGGGGTCCTACGATAGCAAAGCTGAACGTTTAAAAATTATTTTTGATAGATTAAGTGAGAAGTATCCACACATTAATATAGAAGATTCTTCAATGGCAGGCGAAGATTTCTTGTTTATTTTAAAGACGGATTTTGCTAGTGGGAATGAACCGGATATTTTTGGATTATGGCCAGGCTCTGATTTTAATTTGTTAGTAGAGCAAGGAAAGGTAGCTGATCTAACCGAAATACTCCAGAAGGATCAAGAATGGTATAGTCGTTTTAAAACAGCAACATGGGATTACGTGACTGTAGATGGAAGGATTTATGGACTGCCTATTGAGATGATTTATGAGGGCCTATTTATTAATAGAGATTTGTTTGATAGATATCAAGTGAAGGTGCCGACTAATTTTGATGAGCTCTTGGAGGCAGTTGAAGCCTTTAAAAAAGTAGGGATTATACCGATTGCATATAGTGAAACCCCAGAGGGGAGTTACATTTATCAAAATATCGTAATGAAATTGGGGGGAAAAGAGGACGCAGAGCATCCTTTTGATGAAAACGGAAAAATTAAACAATGTTACATAGATGGTATGTATTATATGAAAGAACTTTATGATGCAGGGGCTTTTCCAGAACGTCTGTTTTATATTGATGACAAGAAGAGAAATGACCTTTTTGTAGATAAGAAAGCAGCTATGATTGTACAAGGCTCTTGGTTTATCGGTGATAATGTGCTAAAGAGTTCTGATGCAACTGTCGAAATTATTCCTTTCCCGGACATGCCAAATGGAAAAGCTGATTCTACTGCAATTATCTATGGTTGTGGAAATGGAATCTACCATTTAAGTCAAAAAGCATGGAATAATGAAGCATTAAGAGAAAGTTATATCTCTGTTTTAAAGGATTTAACAGCTCCAGAGAATGTTGCTGTATTTGAGGGTGACTCTGGGTTTATTAGCAATGTCAAATTAGGTGAGTATGCAACAATACCTTCTACCCTTAGTATAAGGGGGGCTAACCTTGTTAATCATGCTAAAGAATTAGTTGGTCCAATCGATAGTTTTATGAATAGAGGAATATGGGATAATATTATTATTAAGCAATTTCCTAGCGTATTAAAGGGGAGCATAACGCCAGAAGAAGTATTTGATAAAGTCTATACGGCGATGAAATAGAAGGTGAGTGAGAAAATAGCATGTTTAAGTACATCAAAATGTTTTATAAAAAAATGTCTATTAAGCAAAAACTACTTTTACTGTTTTCGGTTCAGATTATAATTCCTATGGCTTTTATGGGAGTTATGTTTTATAAAAATACGGAGTCTATTATCCAGAACAAATCGGTTAGTTACTCTGCAGATCTACTTAAAATGATAGAATTAAGAATGAATGATTTTTCTAATAATTTAACAAGTATTACGGATGATATTCTATATGATGAGAAGATGTACGCTATTTTGGATGAAGACCATACCGATACAGAAGAACAAGAATTGCAAGAGTATGGGTATAATTCACTTAGGCGCATTTGCTTAAGTCATAAAGAAATACAACGAATTTCTATTGCTTCATTAGAAGCGTATGTGTATAGTTATGACCTTAATGCTGGAGGTGCGGAACTTGAAGGGGATGCGCCTTTTCCAGAAATGGTTCAAAAAGCAAGGTTAGCAGATCGGATGCCAACGTGGTATACTCATCTTAATGGAAAAGGAGAGGTGATTAACCTATACCTTGTGCGTATGATATATGATAATGATGATTTTAGTGAGCGTGGGCTTATTGTTGTGCAGATTAATAGAGAAAAGCTTAAGAGCGTCTATAATGACCTCTCTACAGAATTTATGCAGAACATCAATATTTTGTCCCAAGACAACAAATGGATTATTGGTACGCAAAAGAACTGGAATTATGACGATGAAAAAGAGTGGTTACTGAATCAAAAGGAGGATTGGAACTATCGTATTGATAAAAGTCAACAACGATTAATTGCTTTTATGAATGTGCAGGGCACTGAGTGGAAGATTATTGCAGAGGGTTCTTTAGATCAATTAGTTAATCAAGAGATGAGCCATTTCCGATTTGTATTTATTATTATTATGATATGTACGATTCTTATTTTATCTATATTTAGTATTTTAATGGCGATGGATATTTTAAATCCTATCCATCGTTTGGTACATAGCATTAAAAAAGTGGAGGAAGAGAATATTCATGAGGAGGTTATTGTAGACCGTGAGGATGAACTAGGATACCTTAGTAAGTGCTTTAATAAAATGTCTGGAGAAATAGACAATTTGTTAAATCGGGTTTATAAGGAACAGCTTACGAGGAGAGAAGCAGAACTAAAAGCTCTGCAAGCTCAGATTAATCCACATTTTCTGTTTAACACCCTCGAGTCCATCAATTGGATGGCACAGCTTAATAATGTGCCAGAAATAAGGGATATGGTTACCTCCTTGGGCGCTTTGATTGAAGCAAGTATTGGTAAGGGGAATCCAATGGTACCCTTAAGCAAGGAGCTTAAATATATAGATAGCTATCTGCTGATTATGAAAAATCGCTATGGTGATCGCCTGAGCTATGAAAGTGATGTCGACACGAGTGTATTACATTATGAGGTGCCTAAGCTGATACTGCAGCCCCTTGTTGAAAACGCGATTTACCACGGAATTGATAAAACCAGAAAGAAGGGAACCATTACGTTGACCATAAAAAGGCAAGAAAATGAGATTTATATTGAAGTGATGGATAACGGTAAAGGAATGCTACCAGAAGAGGTAGAGGAATTAAATAGAAGATTAAAAGAAGATCATGATGATTATATCTTAGGTGATAATCGAAAAAGTATAGGTCTAGCCAATGTAAATGGAAGACTTAAACTATTTTTTGGAGATGAATATGGGTTACAAGTAGAAGGTGAATACGAAAAATATACTAAAATGAAACTATACATACCAATGGGAAGCTAAGGGAGGAAGACTCATGTTTAAAGTATTAATCATTGATGATGAACCAACAATTAGAAAAGGACTTATTAATATTATTAATTGGAAGAAGTTCCAATGTGAAATATGTGGAGAGGCTAGCGATGGTGTGGAGGGCATAGAAAAAATTGAGACTTATTTGCCTGACATTATTTTTGCGGATATTAATATGCCAGAAATCAATGGACTGGATATGATTAAAACAGTGAAACAAACCGTTCCTCAAAGTAAATTTATTATCTTATCAGGTTATAGAGAATTTGCCTATATGCAAGAGGCTATTAAAATAGGAGCTTTTGATTATATTCTAAAGCCTTCAAGTATTGAAGATATATGTGAAGTGGTAAAAAGAGCAGTTATAGAGCTAAAATATCAAAAGGATGACCAATTAGAAGCTAAAAAGTTGAGGAAGTGTTTTGAGGAGAGCATTCCTATATTAAAAGAAAAATTACTATATGATATTATTTTTCAAATTAATATAAATGAAGAAGAAATTAATGAGAGTTTTGAACTTTATGGTATAGAAATTAATGAATTTTCAATGATAATGATTGAAATTGATGGTGATTCTAAGAAAAGGGAGCCTTATCAAAGACAACTTTATCAATTTGGCATCATCAATACAGTGGAAGAGATGTTTGCTGACGAATATAAAGTAGAAAAGATTGTGCTTAATAATCGCCAAATTGCCTTTATTATTAGTGCATTTGGATCAAAGGAACTTCTAGAGGAAGATGTCTATAAGAAAGTACATAGTATTCAGCAGTTGGTGGAAAGCTGCTTTGATTTTACTGTAAGTATTGCTATCAGCACAAAGGGGAAAAATGTAGAACAACTTCATGAGAAAATGTTGGAGTGTAAAAATGGTCTTGCTTACCGTTTTTATATGGGAAATAGCTCCATCATTTTATATAGGGATTTATCAGGTTTTTACAAAGGCCAAGACAATCCAGTATTTGATGGGATTGATAAATTGCTTTGTAATACCATCAAGACTGGAAATGAAGAAGATGTAAAGAATATTTTACACCAAATAAGTGAAAAGGTACTTCAAACCAATTTAGACCCTGAGTACATCAAGAATTTTTATTGGAATTTAATCTATGAAATTAATATGATACGGATCTCCATAAAAAGTTTAGAGGTACAAGATAAAGAAATAAGCCATGATATTTCTAGTCTGTATAAACTTATTGATAATGCCACACAAGTAAAAGAACTTCAAGATTTACTTAACGAAGTAGCAATGAGCGTGGTATATCGTATTAACAGGTATAATAAAAAGAATATTAATCAAATATTGCAAAATGCAATTCAGTACATTTGTGAAAATTATACAATGTCAATTACACTTAATGAGCTTGCTGAGCATACCTATGTAAGTACCTATTACCTAAGCCGTATGTTTAAAAAGGAATTGGGCAAGAATTTTGTGGAGTATTTGAATGAAGTAAGAATTGAAAAAGCCAAGGAATTATTAAAAGATAACAAGTATAAAACCTATGAGGTGGCTGAACTTGTAGGTATTCAAGATCCACATTATTTTTCTAAGATATTCAAGAAGTACGTGAACATGACACCTACTGAGTATAAAGAGGCCCAACTATAAATAATGTATAAAGGGGGAATATAATTGTTGTAAATTTTTGTTTGAAAGCTATTTTTGAAAAAATATTAACAATAGAAATATCACAAAAAGACAACATATTCTATTAAAAAAATAGTAAAAAGTAATAGAATAAGGATGAGGAGAGGTGAAGCGAATGAGCAATAAAGCAAAAGCAAAAACAAAACAAAATTCTACTGTTTTGGAGGAATTCAAGAAGAATATTGCACTATTTGTTATGTTACTACCTGGATTAATTGTTATGCTCTTTAACAATTACTTGCCAATGTTTGGTTTGGCCTTTGCATTCAGAAAAATGGATACCTATAAGAACTTATTTGGTTCCGGCTGGAATGGCTTTAAGAACTTCGAGTATCTGTTTGGTACGAGGAAGGCATGGGAAGTAACAAGAAATACAGTAGGTTATAACTTTGTATTTATAATAATAGGTGTAACTTTACCAATTATTATTGCAATTGGTCTTAATGAGTTAAGACAAAAACGAGCAGCAAAAGTTTATCAAAGTATATTTTTCTTACCTTACTTTTTGTCTTGGGTAGTTATTTCTTACCTTACATTTGGTTTGTTAAGTAATAAATTAGGTGCTGTTAATCAATTGTTAGGAGCTATGGGAATTGAGGGTATTAACTGGTATGAGTCACCACAATTTTGGCCATACATATTAGTTATTGTTAATACTTGGAAATGGACAGGATACGATAGTATTATGTATCTTGCAACTATTGTAGGTATTAATAAAGAGTTGTATGAAGCAGCAGCCGTTGATGGCGCTTCTCGTTTTCAACAAATTAGACATATTACAATACCAAGCTTAATTCCATTGATGATTACATTAGTATTAATTCGCTTAGGTAGAATGTTCTATACAGACATGGGTCTATTTTACTCAGTGCCAAAGAACACTGGTGCACTTCAAAATGTAACCAATACACTCGATACATATGTTTTCCGTGCATTTAGACAAACTGGCGATTTAGGTTTAGCGTCTGCGGCAGGCTTTTATCAAGCTGTTCTTGGTTTCGTCATTGTTCTTTCATTTAATGCACTTGCTAGAAAATATGATAAGAATGCCGGCATTATATAGGGGGGAAATAATGAAAAATATCAAACATTATAATGAAGATTCAAGTATTCAAATTTCAAAAACAAGTAATGTGATTTGGCATATTTTCTTTATTCTATTATCTCTTGCTTGTCTGTATCCAATATTGTTAGTTATCATGGTATCATTTTCAGATGAAAAAACCATTGCATTAGAGGGATATAAACTTCTTCCTTCAAAGTATAGTATGACAGCGGTCAAGTTTATTATTACCAATGGTAAGACAATTCTTAGTGCATATGGCGTATCTATCTTTGTTGCTGTTGCAGGTGGGCTTATAGGTGTGCTTGTTATGGCACTATATGCTTATCCTATTTCAAGAGAAGACTTTAGATACAAACGTGTCTTTAATTTGATTTGTGTTATCACGATGTTATTTAGTGGTGGACTTGTTCCTACTTATATCGTTTATGTAAATGTACTTCACTTTAAGGATACCATTTGGGCACTTCTCTTAATCAATTTCTTTAGTGCATTCCATGTTATGATTATTCGTACATATTATCGAACAAGTATTTCGATGTCACTTATTGAAGCAGCCCAAATAGATGGTGCAACTGAATTTAAAACATACTTTAGGATTGTATTACCACTTTCCAAACCAGTTATTGCAACCATGTTAATGATGGTTATGTTGGTTTATTGGAATGACTGGTATGGCCCATTACTTTATATTGATAGTCCTAAGCTTTATAATTTACAATATCTTGTTTATCAGCTTGAATCCAAAATTGCTAACCTTGCTAAGTTTGCAGGAAATCCTGCACTTGTTAAGAGTGTTCCAACAGAGACAGCACGTATGGCGATGGCCCTTGTTGCTATTGGACCGATTGTTCTTGCTTATCCGTTCTTCCAACGTTACTTTGAAAAAGGTATCACATTGGGAGCAACAAAAGAATAATTGGTTTAATATAAATCATTTAGAATTAAAAACTATTTTTAGGAGGAGATTAAATGAAATTATTAAAGAAAACACTTACAGTATTTGTAGGAACAGCATGTGTACTTTCAATGGCTTTAACAGGCTGTGGAGATAAAGGTGGCAATACACCTGCTACTACATCTCCAGACACAACAGCTGAAGCTCCAGCAGCATCAGAAGAACCAGCTGAAGAAGTAGAACTTGAACCAGTTGAACTTACATGGTACTTTGTAGGTAATGGACAACAAGAAGATACAGAAGCTATCGAGACAGCAGTAAATGATTACATTGCTCAAAACACAAAATTAAATTGTACAATTAAGATGCAATGCTACGATTGGGGTGCATACAACGATAAAGTTACACAAATGATCGCTGCTGGTGAAAAATTTGATATTTGTTTCACAGCTAACTGGGTAAACAACTATTATACACAAGCTGCAAAAGGTGCATTTGTGCCAATGAACGATTTGTTTGACAAGTATGCTCCAAAAACAAAAGAACTTTTAGGAGAAGACTTCTTAAAAGGTTCTCAAATCAATGGCATAAACTATGCTATTCCTGCTAACAAAGAAAAAGCTCACCAATGGGGTCTTTTAATTCGTAGCGATATTGCAGAAAAATACAATATGGATTTCTCAAATGTAAAAACACTTGCTGATATGGAACCATTCTTCCAAACAGTAAAAGACAATGAACCAGGAATGTATGCTCTTGAGGGTACACCACAAGAATCTGCAATGAGAATCTTAGACTTTGACGTAATCAATAATGATACAACACCAGGTGCTATCTACAATGATTCAAAAGACTTCAAAGTATTTAACCAAGTTGAACAACCAGAAACTATTGAACACTTCAAATTAATGAATAGCTTTATGAAAAAAGGATTCCTTCGTGAAGATGCTGCTTCAGTATCAGATTACAATGCTGATCAACAAGCTGGTAAGATGTTCTGTGCAATCCGTTCATTAAAACCAGGAAAAGATGCTGAAGAGTCTAACTCTCAAGGTCAACCATACTTACAAATTGCATTAACAGATCCAATTATTTCTAACCGTGAAACAACAGGTTCTATGCAAGCTATTTCTGCAACATCTGAAAATCCTGAAAGAGCTATGATGTTCCTTGAATTAGTAAACACAGATCCAGTAGTAAGTAACCTTATCAACTTCGGTATTGAAGGTACTCACTATACAAAAGTTGCTGATAATGTTATCGAAGGAACAGCTGACCAAGCTAAATACAATCCAGGTCTTACATGGGCATTTGGTAACCAATTCCTTACTTACTTAACAGTACTTGATGCTCCAGATAAATGGGCTCAATTCGAAGCATTCAATGCTGCTGGTAAACCAACACAAACACTTGGATTCGTATTTGATCCAACTCCTGTAACAACTCAAATTGCTCAATGTACAAACGTATGGAATGAATTTATTCCTGGACTTCAAGTAGGTGCTTCTAACCCAGACGATGCAATGCCAAAAGCTCAAGAAGCTTTCAAAGCTGCTGGTGTAGATGACATCATTGCAGAAATGCAAACTCAACTTGATACATGGAGAGGTGCTAGCAACTAGTACTTAGCATATAAAAAAAGAGATAGGGAAGTAATTCCTTATCTCTTTTTTTATATGCTAAAGCCTAAAAACAGTCTATTTGTCCTATTTTCGGCATACATATAAGATATAGGGGGGCTGTATAGAAATGAAGATCAAAGATACAAAAAAAATGGTAAAAATAAATTTGCGAGATAAAGTAGCTCATGGTTTGGATATACCGCAGGAAGTATTAAACAATATGCCTGTCATTAAATTAATAGGGAATAAAGAACTAAGCATAGAAAACTTTATCAGCCTCATTGAATTCAACCCGCAGAAAATACGGTTTAGTACCCATTGCGGTATGCTTGTTATTGATGGTATTCATTTAGATGCTAAAAGTATGACCTCGGAGCTTGTCTTAATAAGAGGGACAATTATTCAGATAGCATTTGTTATATAAATGGAGGTGTAAGCTTTGTTTTTATCATTGTGGCATTATTTAAAAGGGTATGTTATAGTAGAGGTAAGTGGCCTAGCTATAGAAAAGTTTCTGAATCTTATCTTGCATCAGGGAATAATCATATGGGATTTATATCGAAATGAAGAAAGGGTTTGTTTTAAAGTAAAAATTAAAGACTTTAAGGGCATGAAACAGGCTGTGAAAAAAGCACGCTGCAGAATAAAGATTGTCAGAAAAAAAGGGATGCCTTTTATTGCACATCGTTATAAAAAACGTAAGCTTTTTGTAGCGGGTGTAGGCATATTTGCTTTTTTGCTATGGCTTCTTTCCTCATTTGTCTGGCTAGTGGAGGTAGAAGGCAATGAGCGTGTCAATAGCTTTGAGATTATAGAAGTATTAGAAAAGCAGGGTTATTGTGAAGGTAAGTTAAAAAGCCGAATGAATTTACGAGAAGCGGAGGCTTATTTATTAGCCCAGATGCCAGACATTATTTGGGTAGGTATTTCTTATGAAGGAACGCGTATGCTAGTGAAGGTGGCGGAAAGTGTTCCAAAGCCTAATATAACTGAGCTAAATGAAAGCCCCAAGGCATTAATTGCTAAGCGAGATGCACTCATTACATATATTGCAACACAGAAGGGAAAACCTTTAGTTAAGAAAGGTGATATTGTTAAAAAGGGAGAATTACTTGTTGCAGGTGAGATGCCGTTGGGCGAAGAAAATCCTGATAACTATTATGCAGCTGCCGAGGCAATCGTAAAAGGTAAGACGATGTACACGGCAAGTAGCACTATTTCATTAAATCAAGTCAAAAAGAAGTATATGAATCAAACAAGTAAAAATGTCGCACTTAAGCTTTTTAACTATAACCTAAAACTATATGGACAAAAACCTTTAAATACCACGTCAGATCAATTTGTTTCTTTACATCGACTAAAGCTCACTCGTTTTTTTCCATTGCCCTTTGCACTTCAAATTGAAACAAACATAGCCTATCAGCCATACCATTATCAAATCAGTGCTCAAGAGGCAAAGGATTTTTTGTTAACGCGCCTTTGGCAGCAAGTGAAACAAGGCCTAAGTGAAGATGCAAAAATTCTTAAAAGAGAAGCATTTTTTAAACAAACTGGAGATGCTATTACTGGGGTATTATATGTGTATGCTGAAGAAGATGTGGGCTATCAGGTAGAGCTGAAATTCGGACAAGATATACAAAATAAAGGAGAAAACACACATGAACAAAATTGAAAAAGAAATTGAAGTACCTGCATATGATATTGCAGCTGTATTTGGACAGTTTGATGAAAATTTAAAGCTTATTGAAAAAACATTAGGTGTAACTAGTGTTTTAAGGAATAGCAAGATTAAAATATCAGGAACGCCAGTACAAGTAAAAACAGCAATAGCGGTATTTAACAAACTTTTTCAAATGGCAGAGAGAAATGATGAAATAGATATACAACGTACGAAGTATGTACTTGATTTACTAGCAAAGGATAAGGAGCAAGTACTAAGTGAAATGGATTCTAGTATTGTGACGCTTACTTATTTAGGAAAACCAATCAAGTGTAAAACCAGTGGACAGGGTGAATATATCAATAAGATAAGAAAAAACACCATTGTATTTGGAATAGGGCCTGCAGGAACTGGAAAGACTTATTTGGCAATGGCAATGGCAGTGAATGCTTTTAGAAAAAATGAAGTGAGTAAAATTATATTAACTCGGCCTGCTATTGAAGCTGGAGAAAAACTAGGATTCTTACCAGGGGATTTGCAAAGCAAGGTGGATCCTTATTTAAGGCCTTTATATGACGCACTTTTTGAAATAATGGGCCCGGAGAACTTCGAAAAGAATATGGAAAAAGGACTTATTGAGGTAGCACCTTTAGCCTATATGCGTGGGCGTACGCTCAATAATGCATTCATCGTTTTGGATGAAGCTCAAAATACAACCTACCCACAAATGAAGATGTTCTTAACACGTCTTGGATTTAATTCGAAGGTAGTAGTAACTGGTGATTTAACTCAGGTAGATTTGCCAAATGAGCATTCTAGTGGACTTAAAGCTGCTATGGGCATTTTAGAGAAAGTAGACGGAATTGGTTTTTCTTATCTTAGTCATCAGGATGTGGTAAGGCATCCGCTTGTTCAGCAAATTGTTGAGGCTTATGATGTTTTTGAAAATAAAGAGAAAAAGTAATGTAAGGAAACAATGATTGAATACAAGTGCGCCGATGTGCTTAGGGGGAACGAAGGATGAAAAAAAAGGAATATTCATGGATAATCTTTTTCGTAATAGCTGTACTAGCAACCTTTATAACTGTCATTACTGGGAATTTTTTTACTCAAAAGGTTTCTTTGGAAATTGGAGAGATTGCTAAAGAAACATTATATGCACCCTTTCAAGTAGAAAATGAAGAGGCTACAAATCGTTTACGCTTAGAAGCAGAGGCAAGTGTTGAGACCGTATACAAAATAGATAGTACAGTTCAAGAAAAAGCCATTGGTAATATTGAAAAGTTATTTGTCTCCATTACTAGTATACAAGAGTCTGATGTCGCAGATACCCTTGAGAGAACACCTGTAGAGGTATTAAGTGGGCGTTCACCAATAGGACTTTATAATGAGCAATATGCTACGCTTCTTGAGGCTTCTTCTGAAGAGCTATATTACATGAAGGAAGTATGTATACAAGTTGCAGGCGCAATTTTTGCAGAAGGTATTTCGCCAAAGGAAAATAATAAAACCATTGAAGTGCGATCAGCTATCGAAGAGACAGATTTAAGTGTTGCCATGAAAAAGATTGCACAAGACATTATTATGACTGTTCTCGAACCTAATGTGGTTGAAGATGAGGCAGCAACTAATGAATTAAAAAAGATTGCACGAGATAAAGTAGATCCAGTTTATGTTTTGGCACAAGAAAAGATAGTAGAAAAGGGCGCAAAGGTAAGTGAAGAAAGCTATAAGCTTCTTGAAAAGGTAGGTTATTTGGATACGAATAAATTACAACGCTATTTACAATATGCAGGGATTATCATGATGATCATGATGATGAGCTTCTTATGCTATAGGTACATGGCAAGTGGTAATCATGTTGTCTTAAAAAAGAGAAAGCAACTGAGCTTAGTGCTCATATTATATACCTTAGCTATTTTATTAACTCGCCTCATGGTGAATTTATCCTTTGTATATCTTCCATTGGGGATTCCATGTATGGTGATTGCTTTTGCTCTTGGACCTTCCCTAGCATGTTTTATCCATATTGTTATTATTATATTTAGTGCAGCTATATTTAAGGGTGATATTATCTTTATCATTTACTTTATAGTGATGGGTATTGCCAGCATTTTAATTGTCAGTAGAATGCAGGAGCGAACCAGAACCATGATGAATGGTTTATATGTTGGACTTATTCAGATGTGTACCTTCGTGGCATTAAAATTATTTACAGGAAGTGCAATTAACATTATGCTCTTATATCAAGCATTGATTGCACTGATGATCGGCATTATTTCAGTCATTGTAGTAGTGGGAGGCTTGCCTACTTTTGAGGCCTTATTTGGTTTTGTAACGCCGATGCAACTCTTAGAATTGACTAATCCTAATCAACCAGTATTAAAAAGACTTCTACTAGAAGCAACGGGAACCTATTATCATAGTTTATTAGTAGCTAATTTAGCAGAATCAGCGGCTAGTGTTGTTGGGGCAAATTCACTATTGGCTAGAGTTGGTGGGTATTATCATGATATTGGTAAACTAACTTGTAGTAAGTACTTTAAAGAAAACCAAGGAAGTAATAATCCACATGATTATATGACTCCTGAGGAAAGTTATCAAGTCATTGTGTCACATGTGACATCTGGCGTAAGCTTAGTGGAACAATATCATTTGCCAATATATATTAAAGATATTATTTTACAACATCATGGGACAAGCACCATGCAATATTTCTATGTCAAAGCCCAGGAAGAATCGAATGAAACGATATATGAGAAGGATTTTAAGTATCCTGGACCTAAACCAAAGACAAAAGAGGCCGCCCTTGTGATGCTAGCTGATGTTGTTGAGGCAGCAGTCCGTTCGATGGAAGATAAGTTAGGCAAGGAATGTGCCATTGAGACAATTGTCAGAAAAATGATCAAGCAAAAGCTAGAAGAGGGGCAATTAGATGAGTGCCCGCTATATATATCTGATATGGATAAGATTGTTGCATGTTTTACTAAAATGCTAACAGGTATGTATCACCAAAGAATAGCCTATCCAGAAAGGAAGGATAAATAATAGTGACATTATATTTAGAAGATGAAGTTGATTTTTTTCTTGAAAATAAAGATTTGATAGATAAGATAAAGGCAGTTATTAATAAATGTTTAGAGGAAGAAAAGGTGCCTTATGAGGTAGAAGTTAGCTTATCAGTTGTAGATTTAGAAGCAATTCATGAGATTAATAGGATGCATCGGCAAATAGATCAACCGACGGATGTGTTATCCTTTCCTCAAATAGAACCAGAAACAATTGGTTATATTAATTGGGAAAACGTTGATAAGATGGGATGCATGAACTTTGATACAAAAGAGCTCATGTTAGGAGATATCATATTATGCGCCCAAAGGGCCGTAGAGCAAGCCAAAAGCTATGGACATAGCCTTGAGCGAGAAGTATGCTTTTTGGTGGCTCATAGTATGTTTCATCTTTTAGGTTATGACCATATAACGAAAGAAGATGAAAAAGTCATGTTAGATAAACAGTCAAATGTACTAAAAAGTCTTTCTATATTAAGATAGAAGAAGATGATGATACTAAAGGTAGCGCACTACCTTACAGGAGGAAAAAATGAAAGAACAATTTAAGTCGGGTTTTGTATCTATTATTGGGCGTCCCAACGTAGGAAAGTCTACGCTGATGAACAAATTAATAGGTGAAAAAGTGGCAATCATGTCTAATAAGCCACAAACCACAAGAAATCGTATTCAAACGGTATTGACGACGGAGCATTATCAAGCTATTTTTATTGATACACCCGGCATTCATACGCCTAAAAATAAATTAGGAGAATTTATGGTGAAATCAGCCATAACCACCTTGAATGAAGTAGATATCGTATTTTATTTAGTAGAGGCTGAGCCCTTTATAGGCAAAACAGATCAAGATATTATTGAACGTTTAAAAACCATTCAAACCCCTGTTTTTTTATGTATTAATAAAATCGATAGTGTCTCTAAAGAAGTGGTGCTCAAAACCATAGAAGCTTACCGTGACAAGTATCCATTTAAGGAAATTATTCCAATCTCTGCCTATGAAAACACCAATGTAGATGCTATTTTAAAATGTATTCCAACCTATTTGCCAGAAGGACCACAATTTTTTCCAAGTGATATGCTAACTGATCAGCCAGAAAGACAAATCGTTGCTGAAATCATACGTGAGAAGGCACTTCACTTATTAGATAAGGAGATTCCACATGGTATCGCAATAGAAATCGAAACCATGAAAAAGCGGGAAGAAGGCGATATGGTAGATATTGAAGCCACCATTGTTTGTGAGAGAGACTCCCATAAACGGATTATCATTGGCAAGGAGGGGCAAATGATTAAAGCCATCGGTTCCAAAGCTCGTTATGATATTGAACGTCTTCTTGGCTCAAAAATTTATTTAACTCTATGGGTAAAGGTTAAGAAAAATTGGAGAGATAGTGATTTTCTCATTAAAAATTATGGTTATAATAAAGGTGATTTAAGATAAACTTGTCAAGGCTCTTGCAATTGGTAGTTTTTTTGTAGGATAATTAAGTTAAATTTACGCAACTTAACTATAAATAAACGATTAGGGGGCTATAAAATGTTACAAGAATTTTGGAGATGTTTTATGACAACTGGACGTATCGATACCTACATACTTTTTAAAGAGTATGAACGAGAATATTATTGTCATAGTGCTGCCAACGAACCACCTAAACAAGATATAAATGAGGTAGGGTAATGTAACATGATTATACGAACAAAAGCACTTGTTATTAAAGAAAATATTGTTGGAGAGAGTGATAAGTATATCACTCTCTTTACTAAGGAGTTAGGGAAAATTCAAGTTCTTGCCCAAAAAGCCAAAAAAGCAGATAAAGGATTTGCATCAGCGACTCAGTTATTTGTGTATGGTGATTTTATGCTAGCCTCTTATAAAGATACATATCGCTTAGTCAATGTAGATATTATTGAAATGTTTCATAATATACGAAATCATTTATCTGCACTAAGTTATGCAAGCTATATTATTGAGTTTGTCCAATATGTTACAGAGCCCAATTTGCCACAAAACGAGTTATTACATCTCACCTTGGTTACGCTAAAAGTATTGTCAAAGCGGCAAGAGGACTTTAGGCACCTTAGGCGTGTTTATGAACTTCGGGCACTAGGTGTGTTAGGCCTTATGCTACAGCTTGAGTGCTGCATCGAATGTGGTGAGTGCGTCATAAAGGAAGAGAAAGCTACTTATTATATTTCAGCAAAAGCAGGAGGTGTGGTATGTGCTTGTTGTAAAAAAGTCTTTAATGACGTTTGTCCTGTAAGTTATAGTACACTGTTTACTATGCATTATATTTTGAATGCCTCCTTAAAGGAACTTTATCATTTTCAAATCAGTCCTAATATTCAAGAGGAATTAGATAGGGTTTGCACCCAATATGTGCAATATTATGTAGACAAGACTTTTAAAACATTAGATTTTATTGATCGAACGGATGCTTTATAAATTTACAAAAGATACAATCTCTTTAAATAAATGATAGAGGTGTTTTATGAAACAGAAATTATTGTTAATTGACGGACATAGCATTGCCCATCGTGCGTTTTATGGTGTACCCCTTCTAACTAATGGACAAGGTCAGTATACTAACGCTGTATATGGT